>JARROG010000068.1:0-7621 GCA_037384185.1 Anaerolineales bacterium
ATGCTGGCCGGCTGCCAGCAGGCGGCGGAGACATCTCCTCCAGTCACGGGTGTAGTGAGCGGGAAGATCTGTTATCCGCCGGATGCTGAGCAAGCGGTCACCCTCTATTTTCAGCAGCCTGGGAGTGAGCAGGCTGTCAGCTTGCACGTGGAAGGGGGGCAGGAAACCTATTCCCAGGTATTGGAGCAGGGGTCTTACCAGGTTTTTGCCTGGATGCCCAGAAATATACTCCAGGGTGGGGTTTATTCTGAGGCATCGTCCTGTGGGTCCGGAGATGATTGCAGCCATGCCCTGCTGCCGGTGGAAGTCACAGCCGGGGAGGAGACCAGCGGTGTGGATATCTGTGATTGGGATGTTGATCCCCTGACCGTCCCACTTCCTCCCGGATTGATCGAGAATCTTGTGGTCTATGCCTGGCAAGCTCAGCATCCTGATTTTACAGATTCGAGCCCCATTCCTCTGGAGGAGCTTTCAATGGAAGGTCAGCTGATCGACCAGCTGGGGGTGAGGGTCTTCCGGGTTGTGGAAGGTCCGCTCGAGAATGAGACCTTCCTGGTTCTGGGCGACGGCCCGGTTATGAGGCTGGGGGAGGCGGAGGGGGGCCAGGGTGTGTCTTCGCTGGCGCTATCGGACCTGGATGGGGATGGTCAATCCGAGCTATATTTCAGTTACAGCTTTGGTTCGGGCATCCATCAATCCCACCTGGGGGTATATGCCCCGGCCTACAACAACCTGGGGGTCTACAAAGCTCAGGCTTACTATCTGGGAGATTTATCCCTGTTCTCTGACGAGCCAGGACAGGTGGGCGTCCGGGCGGTGGAAGCCGATCCGGAGACGCTGACGATCAAATACCTGGACACGCTGGGGACCCTGAGACTGGAGCTGATTGATGGGCAGGTTCAGCTCAAATTCAACCAGGCAGAGGGGCTGTCAGGGAACCTTCAGGAATTGATCGTCTACCCGGAAGGCAGCCTTGAGGGTGCCAGCCAGCTGTGGAGAACGGTGGAAGATCCTCATCATGGAGTAAGGTTCGCGGTGCCCTGCTTCTGGGAGGTCGGCATCCTGGAAACCCCGCCTCCTACGGATGCCTATGCTTATCCGATCCGCAACTATACGGATGCGTATGCGAATTCTTTTGGAAAGAATAAGGAGCCGCTCTGGGAAAGTGGAGCGATCAAAATCGACATGAATTTTCTGTCTGGAGCGGACTGGAACCTTTCTCCTGCTGCCACCCCTGAAGATCTGCTGGCAGTTCTCTACGATGAAGGTTCCAATCTGAGTGTGTTGGACGTTGCGAATGAAGTCATCAACGGTCAGGAAGGGTTGTTGGTGACTGCTGAAGATTTGTATAACGGAGAGAGCCAATTCTATCTTTTCAAGGTGTCTGATCGGCTATTCTTGCTGTTCGGCCCCAGAACGGGCACCCTGGACCATCCCGATGTGCAGGGTATTTTGCACTCTCTGGCACTGAGTCCGGACGTTGAGGTGCAGATCCCGGGGACCGTTCCAGCTGATTCGCCGGATGGACAGGTTCCTGAATGCTTGCAAGAGACAAACTGATTGATAGTGGAGATAACATGATGAAGAAGATTTTTTCCAAGGATTGGGTTCCAGCGATGATGCTGGTGACACTGATGCTGCTTTCTAGCGGCTGTCTGCAGGGGGGAGGTAAAGCCTCTTTGGCCCAGGAAGAGCCTGTTGGTTCTGACCCCATTGGATCACAAGATGCGGATCTCCAGGCTTTCCTGTCAGCTCCGGATCAAGTTTCGCTGTGTGATCCGATCCCGATAGTGTTTACCGTTACCAACCAGAGCGACAGGACCTTGTACCTATTGAAATGGTATACGCCCCTGGAGGGGATCGCGGGAAAAATCATTCAAGTGGCCCGGGATGGGCAGGAGCTGGATTATCTGGGGATCCTTGCCATGCGGGGGGATCCCACCAGGGACCAGTACGTCACCTTGGAGCCAGGGGCATCGGCTAGTGCGGAATTTGATATCTCGGAATACTTTGATTTCGGTCAACCAGGTGAGTACCAGGTCACTTTTCAGTCTCCCTGGATTTCCTACCTGTCTGCTAATCCTGACGATCTGGTGCTGAGTGTGGACGATCTGGGTCCGGTGGAGATCCCATCCGCGCCGGTGACTGTCACCGTACTGCCTGGCAATGGGAGTGAGGACTGCGCTGAGAGGCCCGGGGAAGGAAGCCTGCCTGGCGATAGTCTGCCTGTTATGACCCTGAGCGGGACAGTGCAGGATGCTTCACCCAGCGCAGGGATCATCCAGCTCGCAGAAGCGGGGAGTGGAGTCAGCACCATCGCCTTGACCGCGGATACGGCCCTGGTGGATCAAAATGGCGTGAGCCTTGCGTTGAATGAGGTATTCCAGGGGATGGAGCTCGAGGCAGCAGGCTTAGCCGGTGAAGTGGGAACCTTGATCGGTGACCGGGTGGTCATTTCCCGCTGATTGATTGGAGCAGACAATGGTAAACAGGACAAACATCTGGTTGGTTTGGATGGGATTTGCCTTGCTGCTGATTGCGGCTGGCTGCTCCCTGGACCGATACCTGCCGATTGAAGATGGATATTATGCCGCCGCCAAGAGCGGGACCAGCGATGTAAGGCACCCGTCTCCCTGGATCGAGGGTCTAATAGTCGACCACCGGGGGAAGGTGGTGACGCTCTACCTTCGCAAGGGGGATCCTGTTGAGGTGCCTTTTTCCGTTCGAGAGAGAGACGCTTGGCCGGCTGGCTGCCCGAGTAATCTTTATTCTCAGCACATGGAGGTGGTCGATCTCCGGGTGAACCGGGAAGAAGCGGAGATTCTGGGATTGGAGGACCCGATTTTAGCCCGGAATTGTCCCGAGTCTCCCCCTCGGCTGGTCCTCCGGGAGGATGGGGAAATGGGAGGTTCCTCAACAGCCTGCCCGTATCCAGTCTCCTGTCTGTATTTCCTGCCCGCTGAGACTTCCCGGTGATCCTCTCTCCTCGATTGGTTGAGGGATGAGTCAACGGACGGAGATGGATCCTAGGCGATCTGCTCCTGCCTGGCCCACAACTCCTGGGGAAGACCAGTGGTTTGCAAAATTCCTTCCATCTGCTGGAGGAACAGTTTCCCAAGCTGGGATGCCAGTACTGGCGGAGATGCAGGCTGATCTGCAGTCAGCCAATCAAGGATTACTCCGAAATAAGCTGAAGCCAACCAGTTGTGGACCAGTTGGAGAGGAACCGCCGGAATCGAGGACAGGACCAGCTGAGGGGAAAAACGATACCGGATGACCTTCAAGAGATGGTTGAAAAAGCCCTTCCGCAGAAGAGGGATCTCTTCCTCACTGAGCGTAATCCGGTAAAAATCCCGGAGCTGATCGATGTGCTGCAGATCCCTCTCAAGGACAGCCAGTAAACGATCGGCCGACAGGATCGGTTTATTGTATATGAAGAGCTGACAGCTCGGCAGCACCTGATCCCAGTATTCCTCAAAACCGGTAATCAGCAGGTCATCCTTATCCTGGTAGTGCAGGTAGAAGGTGGAACGGTTGATGCAGGCCCGATCCGCCAGATCCTTGATCGTGATTCCCTGGTAGCCTTTCTCAAGGACCAGCTCGATCAGTGCTTCCCTGAGATATGCTCTGGTGCGGCGGATGCGGGGGTCAAGATGGGTTTTTCTGTCTGCCATAGGAACCTCGGTAATAGTGGTTATTTGCTGTAGAACAATTTTCATCTTATCAACCCTATGTTGAGAAATCAACAGTCAGTCTTTTTGACCCGTTGATTATGCAACACAATGTTGAATAACTGTTCAATGTAGGCCATCACTCCTCAAGAGCTGGATTGTTCCTGGCCGACGGGAAGGCCACCATGTCTGCTGGAGATGAGGGGAAATTATCCTGCAGCCGAGGTTTTATCACAACAATCGCAGCTTATCTGTTGAATAGTCTACACCCTGCTGGAGGTTCTATTTGACCCTTGGAGATTTGCTATGTATGCTGGAAACGGTGATTGATCAAATGTAATTGGACAGCAAATTTACCAAGGAGTAGAAGGATGCGCTATAAATTATTGGGCCGCAGCGGCCTGCGAGTGTCAGAGCTTTGCTTGGGGACGATGACCTTCGGTGAAGCCTGGGGATGGGGGGCTTCGCCAGAAGTCTGCCTGGAAATATTTGAAGCCTACCGGATGGCGGGCGGCAATTTTATTGATACTTCCACGAATTACACAGAAGGACAAAGCGAGGAAATCCTGGGGGACCTGATTGGAGCTGAGCGGGATTCATTGGTACTGGCGACCAAGTATTCTTTGACTTCCACTGGCAGTGAAGATCCCAATTCGGGAGGCAACAGCCGCAAGAATATGATGCAGACCGTCGAGCGCAGCCTGCGGCGCTTGAAGACAGACCATCTTGACCTGCTCTACCTGCATATGTGGGATTACCTGACCCCTGTGGATGAGGTCATGCGCGGGTTGGATGACCTGGTCCGTTCTGGGAAAGTAAGCTATATAGGCATCTCGGATTCACCCAGCTGGATCGTGGCCCAGGCCAACACCCTGGCCGAGCTGCGGGGTTGGTCCCGTCTGGTCGCCTTGCAGGTGCCCTATTCCCTGCTCGACCGGGGGGTAGAACGGGCAGCCCTGCCTGCTGCGGAGCATTGGGAGATGGCGGTCCTGCCCTGGGGGGTCCTGGAAGGTGGGATACTAACAGGTAAATATCAGGGGAGCCTGGAAACGCCAGCCAGACATGATCCAGACACCGTTAAACAGCTGCCTGAAAAAGTCCAGCAGGTTCTGGCAGAGCTGAAGCGGATCTCTCAGGAGGTCGGTCGGCCCATGGCGCAGGTGGCGCTCAATTGGGTCAGGGCCCAACTTCCCCAACCGGTGATACCCTTGATCGGAGTCCGCACGGTTGAGCAGCTGCAGGATAATTTGAAAGTCCTGGAATGGACTCTGTCGGAGGAACATCGGACCGCTCTGGACCAGGTCAGTCAGATCGACCTTGGCTATCCCCATGATTTGATCAAGGGCAGTCCCTATCTCTTTGGGAAGACCTTTCCGCTGATCGATCAGCGTTGCTAGGAGAGAGAATGAATCATCATCACATGAGTGTTGACGACTTGCCAGACCAGCAAGGGGGACCCGAGATCCAGGGAGAGTCCACGGGCAGCCGCTGGGAAGTCTACCGCAAGGCTTTGATTTCCTTTCTGGTGCTGATCGTAGTAGGAGCGGTAGTAGGAGCTGCCGTGTCGTTATTGATCCATTAACGCCTGGGATCCCCCAAAAGCATCCCCGGCCCCTGTCCAGGATATTTTCCCTGGACAGGGGCTTTTTTTGTTTTCCACCCTGGTGTGGCCATCTGGTTTGCATCAAGAAATCACTCGATCGCGGTCCTGGTTTATGTATATGATGTTGAATTATCAACATATTGTTGATAAAATTAAGTGGTACCTGGATAAATTAACACTCCCAAAACGCTAGAGAGGAGAAGAAAATGGATTCAGTTGAGACAAAGCTCGATCCCCGGGTTATCCGCACCCGCCGGCTGCTGCGGGAGTCCTTCATGGAGCTGGTAGCTGAGAATGGCTATTGGGACATCACCATCCAGGACATCACCGACCGGGCCACCCTCAACCGGGTCACTTTTTACCTGCACTATGACAACAAGGAAGATCTGTTGGTCCAGACGACCAATCATATTTTAGATGAGTTGGTGAAACGGGTCGAGACTCCCAAAGAAGGGGCCAGCCCCCGGGAAATGGTTCAAGCGGCCCTGGAGGCCAATTTTCAGGTCTACGCAAATTATGCCGATTTCATGAAAGCCATGCTGGGGAAGGATGGCGTCTGGAGCTTCATCTTTGCCATGCAGGATTATCATTTTAGGGCCAGCATGGAGAGTTTTCAGATGATGGGCAAAGACTTCGACCCTAAAAAAGAACAAGAGATCCAGATCTTTCTCCGGGGGATGCATTCGACTTTCATGGGGGTGCTGCAGTGGTGGTTAACCAATGACATGTCCCTGCCGCGGGAAGAAATGGCTCAGATCGTCTACAAGATCTACACCCAGGGTATTTACCGCTGCCTGGGTTACAAGATCACCGAGGATGGTGAGTTCGTTGATGAATGAACCGGTCCGGAAGGACGATTTTCCAAGGCATCTTTCCACCCTAGCAAACTGATCTTCATTCAACATCTTTGGTAAATCTGTTGGATATGCAACAGAATATCCTGGCTGCTGAACCCAGGAATATCCTGGCTGGCTTATGATTAATAGTGTTCAGGTCAAATGCTCCTATTCCGGACCCCTCCCTGGGAGGGAGCTTAAACAAGGTTTTTGATCAAGTAGAATGAATGCAGGAATCATAAAATGACACTCTTTCTGAAAATTCTCAAGTTTACGGGATCGCTGATGTTGGTGGCCTTGCTGAGCGCATCGGGCGGCTTGCTGGGCGCTTATCTGGGGGGAAATTATTGGGTCAGCTTCAGATTGTTTGGGGTCCGCGGTTACGAAGCGCTGGGGCTGGTGGGGTTTATTGCCGGATTGCTTGGCGGCGGGATTCTGATCAGGATGCTCCTCTTAAACAGAAAGGGTAAAGAGTTCCAGGACATGTTTTCCAACAGAAAGCCACGGTAATCTATCGGTCAAAGCCAGGATCTCGATCACTGGAGCGTTATAATAAAGAAGATCTAGATGATTTCCTGTTCAACCGATTTCATACTACTCGTATCACCAAGGAGACTCAATGTCCTTTAGACCCCAAGAGATTCGTGATCAGTTTCCCGGCCTGCGGAGGGAGGCGATCTTCCTCGACAATCCTGCCGGGACCCAGATCGTTCAATCCTCCCTGGACCGGATCGAAAATTACCTGATCCACACCAACGCCAATCATGAAGGCGCTTTCACGACCAGCCGGGAATCGGATGCGCTGATGGAGCTGGCACGCCAGACAGCAGCAGATTTCCTGAATGCCCCGCTCTCGGAGGAGATTGTCTTTGGGCCCAATATGACCAGCCTGACCCTGCATCTCAGCCGCTCCCTGGCCCGCACTCTGGAACCGGGCGACACCATCGCAGTCACCCGCCTGGACCACGATGCCAACGTCTCTCCCTGGACCCTGATCGCGGATGACCGCGGTTGTAATGTAGCCTGGGTCGATTTTGATGTCGAGGACGGCAGGTTGGACCTGGATTCCTACTATGCCGCACTGGATCAGAAGCCCAAACTGGTGGCGGTAGGCTATGCCTCCAATGCCCTGGGCACGATCAATCCGGTCAAGGAGCTGACCCGCCTGGCTCACCAGGCTGGAGCGCTGGTCTATGTGGATGCCGTTCAATATGCGCCCCATGGACCGATTGACGTCCAGGATCTGGATGTCGACTTTCTGGTTTGCTCGGCTTACAAGTTCTACGGCCCGCATATCGGAATCCTCTACGGCCGCTACAGTCTGCTGGATGAGCTGAAAGCCTATAAGGTCCGTCCGGCTTCTGATCAGGTTCCCTGGAAGTGGGAGACAGGTACTCCGAGCTTTGAAGGCATCGCTGGCGTGCTGGGTGCACTGGAATATTTCGAGAAGTTGGGGACCGAGTACGGGGAGGAATTCCGGGGTCGATTCCAGCATCGCCTCGATCGCCTCG
>JARROG010000069.1:0-7723 GCA_037384185.1 Anaerolineales bacterium
ATGCCCTGGCAGAGGGTTTCCAGCTGGAAGATCTCACCATCGATCTTTATGCCCTGCAGCGCCTGCAGCCTGTTCTCCGGGAAGACAACTGGCGGATTACAGCGACGGTCTGGAACGATTCCGCCGTGATCGACGTCCAGCCCGGATACCAGGAAGGGGTTTACGGCCTGGCAGTGGATGTAGGCAGCACCACAGTAGCCAGCTATCTGAGTGATCTGCGTACTGGCGAACTGCTGGCAACGGAGTCGCTCATGAACCCCCAGGTTTCCGTCGGTGAGGACCTGATGAGCCGGGTATCCTATTCACTCAATCATCGGAATGGCTTGAAGAAAATGAATGCAGCCATCATCCAAACCATCAACCAGCTGGCAGCGGCTGCAGCCCGCCAGGCAGGCATCCGGGCCAGGAATATCCAGGAGATCACCCTGGTCGGCAACACCACCATGACCCACATTCTCCTCAATGTACCCCCGGACCAGCTGGGCTCCTCCCCTTTCGCACTCGCGAATCGGGATGCCATGGATCTCAGAGCCAGCGAGCTGGGTTTGAAACTCCATCCCGGAGCCCGGGCTCATATCCTACCTGCCCAGGCCGGTCATGTGGGTGCAGACAACGTCGCGGTGTTAATTGCTGAACAGCCCTATCTGGATGAAGAAGTCATCCTCACCATAGACGTGGGCACCAACGCAGAGATTGTGCTCACCCACGGCAGCACCATGTACAGCGCCTCCAGCCCAACCGGTCCTGCCTTCGAAGGAGGACAGATCTCCTCCGGGATGCGGGCAGCGCCAGGAGCGATTGAACGGGTCCGGATCGATCCCGAGACAAAAATGCCCCGCTTTCGGGTCATCGGGGAAGAAGAATGGTCAGACGCCTGGAAGGTCGGCCCGGATGTACCCCTTGAGGATCAGCCCAAACATCTGGCGGCGGGAATCTGCGGCTCCGGGATCATAGAAGCTGTCGCGGAGCTTTTCAGCGCCGGATTGATCACCTCTTCCGGAAGATTCGACCCCAGGGTGGATTGCGACCGCGTGCTGTGGGAAGAGGACAGCCGGACAGGATCCTATATTCTGGCTGAAGCGGATAAGACCGCCTCCGGAAAACCACTGCTGATCACTCAGCTTGATATCCGCAACATCCAGCTCGCCAAGGCTGCGCTCTATGCGGGAGCTAAACTGCTGATGAAGCGGGCTGAGGTGGAAAAAGTTGACAAGGTCATTCTGGCAGGAGCCTTTGGAAGCTATATTAACCCTGAGCATGCCCTCATGCTTGGGCTGTTCCCGGATTGCAGTCTGGAGTCCATCCACTCCGTTGGCAATGCAGCTGGAGATGGAGCCAGAATCGCCCTGCTGGACCGGGAGCGCAGGCAGGAAGCACAACGGATCGCAAGAATAGTCCGCTATATTGAAACTGCGGTAGACAGTGATTTTCAGGATCAATTCGTAGGCGCGATGCACATCCCTCACCAGGAGGATAAGTTTGAGCACTTAGCAGGCTTGCTGCCTGAAAGCACAACCCCACTGCGCAGAAAGCGGCGCTTTAAGCGCCCCCGGAAGGGCCAATAATCGGCTATGTCAGGTATCAGGCCAGGAATGGTATACAATATTAAATTATCAAGAAGGAAATTAGAGGTGTGAAATGACTGAAGATATCAATATCAAAGAAATGGAGAGCGATGAGATCATCGAGCTCATGAAGGAAGACCTTTACGATGGTTTCGTCGATGAGGTCGTCGAAGAAGTGGAAGAACTCCTGGCCCGCGATTGGGAAGCCTACGATGTCCTCACCAAAGGCCTGGTGGGCGGCATGGATATCGTCGGGGTCGATTTCAGGGATGGTATCTTATTCGTACCGGAAGTCCTCATGGCAGCGAAAGCTATGAAAGCCGGCATGGCGATCCTTCGCCCGCTGCTGGCAGAATCCGATGCTCCGAAACAGGGCACCGTTGTCATTGGTACCGTGAAAGGGGATATCCACGATATCGGCAAAAATCTGGTTGCCATGATGCTGGAGGGCGCCGGCTTTACTGTGGTTAACATCGGAATCAACAACGACGTTGACAGCTACCTGGAAGCTATCCGGGAGCACGATCCGGACATTCTTGGGATGAGCGCCCTGCTGACCACAACCATGCCCTACATGCGGACCGTGATCGAGACCCTCAAAGAGAAAGGCATCCGGGATGAACTGATCGTTCTGGTCGGCGGCGCTCCCCTGAATGATGCTTTTGCGGAGGATATCGAAGCGGATGCTTACTGCCGCGATGCCGCAGTCGCTGTGGAAACTGCGAAAAAATTCATGAAGATCAAGCAAAAAGCCTGAACTTCAACCCCTTGACCGGCCTTACTCGAGGAACCTGGAGCACCTATGAACGCTTTAGATCAGCTGCTGAAATCTGACCAGCCTATTCTGCTCGATGGCGCAATGGGCACCCTGCTCATGTCTGCCGGTCTGGAGCACGGAGATCCGCCAGAGGAATGGAATCTGACCAGGCCGGAAAAGATCAAGGAAATTCACCGCGCTTACATCCAGGCCGGATCACAGATCATCCTCACCAACTCATTTGGAGGAAATAAATACCGCCTGGCTCTGCACCACCTGGAAGACCAGGTGTTTGAGCTCAACAAAGCTGCAGCCGAGCTCGCCCGCCAGGAAGCGGACGCAGCAGAAGGCACCGTCCTGGTCGCCGGATCGATGGGGCCAACCGGTCAGCTCCTGACACCCTTGGGTGAGATGTCCTTCGAAGAGGCTCAGGAGGCTTTCGCAGCCCAGGCCAGCGGGTTGGCCGATGGGGGTGTGGATCTGTTCTGGATCGAAACCATGAGCGCACTGGGTGAGGTCAAAGCCGCTGTTGCTGGCATCCGCCAGGTAAGCGAGCTGCCGATCTCGGCCACAATGTCATTTGATACCCACGGCCACACCATGATGGGCGTGGATCCAGTCCGGGCTGTCACTGAGCTGCAGCAGGAAGACATCTCCCTGCTGGGCGCTAACTGCGGCACTGGTTCTGATGAGCTGACCAAAGCCGTCCAGGCCATGCTGGACGCCAATCCGGATCTGCCGATCATCGCCAAAGCCAACGCAGGGATCCCCCAGATTGTCGACGGCGAGGTTGTTTACAACGGCACACCGGAGGTCATGGCAGATTATGCCCGGACAGTTGCCGACCTGGGTGTAAAGCTGGTCGGTGGCTGCTGTGGATCGTCCCCGGAGCATATCCGGGCCATGGCTGAGGCACTGAAAACTTGAAGTTACAGAAACCCACGCATTGAAGCCGCCTGTTTTTAGCTGTTTCACTACAAGAGGAGGATAACTGTATGTCCCTGGGAAGTTGGCTCCGAGACCGCCCGCATTTCATCGAGCGCGTCTATTTATTGGTAGAAAAAGTAGCCAAAGGACTCGATCCGGTCGTCTCCAAACTGGGCTATAAGCGGGTTGAAAAAGTGATCAAACCCTTTGAAGACGCCGGGAAAAAACTGGTCTTTGACTGCCGGACCTGCGGTCAGTGCATCCTGCATTCCACAGGGATGACCTGCCCCATGACCTGCCCTAAGAACCTGCGCAATGGTCCTTGCGGAGGAACGCGAGCAAACGGCCACTGCGAAGTCAAGCCTGAGATGAAATGCGTTTGGGTCGAAGCCTATGAACGTTCTTTGAAAATGCCTGTTTACGGGGAAGAGATGACCAGGATCCAGCCCCCGGTGAACAAGGAACTCTACGACCGCTCCGCCTGGATCACATTGCTGACTGGCGAGGATAAGGTCACTCCCGCTTGCTGGGAGCAGATCGATCAGCTGACTCTGCTGCAGGATATCCAATCCATCTGGCCCCAAGATCAATAACCTCAACCAACCAGGATAGAACCAAATGGTCACTGAAAAACCCATCGAACAGGAATATATTTCTGGCAGCAGGCTGGAGCGTGTGCTCAGGGCCGGCCGATTTGCCGTGACAGCAGAACTCAACCCCCCAGACAGCGCCGATCCCCAGGAAGTTTACGACGCAGCCCTGGTGCTCTCCAGGGTTTGCGATGCCATCAATGCTACGGACGGCTCCGGAGCGAACTGTCATATGTCCAGCGTGGCGATTTGCGCTCTGTTAACCCGGGCCGGATATGAACCGGTCATGCAGGTTTCCTGCCGGGACCGCAACCGGATCTCCATCCAGGGTGACATCCTGGGAGGCGCAGCCATGGGCGTTAAAAACCTGCTGTGCCTGACCGGGGACGATGTCACAGCGGGAGACCAGCCCGAAGCCAAACGGGTGTTTGACCTGGATTCCATCCAGCTGCTGCGAACTGTAAAGATGATGCGCGATGAGGGCTGTTATTTGAGTGGGCGCCAGATCACCACCCCACCTCGCCTTCTGCTGGGAGCCGCCAGCAATCCCTTCATCCCTCCTTACGATTGGAGGCCTTACCGCCTGGCAAAGAAGATCGAAGCCGGGGCAAACTTCATCCAGACCCAGTACTGCTATGATGTTCCCCGCTTCCGGCAGTTCATGAGCCAGGTCCGGGACATGGGTTTGGATCAGAAAATCTGCCTGCTGGTTGGCGTGGGTCCCCTGAGATCGGATAAAGCGGCACAGTTCATGCGGTCCAAAGTCCCGGGCGTGGTTATCCCGGACGAAATCGTGGATCGGCTGCGGAAAACACCGAAAGAGAAAAAGCAGGAAGAAGGGAAAAGGATCTGCGTGGAGATCATCCAGCAAGTGCGGGAAATTGAGGGGGTAGCCGGCGTGCACCTGATGGCATACCGCCAGGAAGAGCTGGTGGCCGAGATCATCGAAGAAGCCGGCCTGCTGCCCAGACCCAGGCAGTCCAAAGCCCCTGAACAAGATCCGCTCAAGCAGGAGAGAAAGTATAAACGGGATCTCTAAGGAAATCCCAGTCCCTCTATTTTAACGGTGTTATTTTATGGAAACGATTATCAGTTCTCAAACCCGAACCGTGGTCATCGGGCCTGATCGGCCCTTTAGAATCATCGGTGAACGCATCAATCCCACTGGAAGGAAGAAGCTGGCTGAAGAAATGGCCGCGGGCGATTTCAGCCGTGTTGAGCGGGACGCCCTGGACCAGGTCAAAGCCGGCGCCCACCTGCTGGATGTCAACGCCGGGATTCCGCTGGCAGACGAGCCTGCCATCCTGGAAAAATCTGTCACCCGCCTCCAGGAGATTGTCGATATCCCCTTGTGCATCGATTCCTCTGTGGTCGAAGCCCTGGAGCGCGGCTTAGATGCCTATCAGGGGAAAGCCCTGGTCAATTCGGTCACCGGGGAAGAGGAACGCCTGGAAGCCGTGCTGCCGCTGATCAAGAAACATGACGCTGCCGTGATCGGGATCTCCAATGACGAATCGGGGATTTCAGATGATCCCGAGGTCCGCTTTCAGGTTGCCCAGAAAATTGTTCAGCGGGCGCTGGATTACGGCATCCCCAAAGAGGATGTGCTGATCGATCCCCTGGTAATGCCGGTGGGCGCCAAACGCTTCGCCGGACGACAGGTGTTTTCGATCATCCGGCGGGTGAGAAATGAACTGGGCTGCAATACCGTTTGCGGAGCCAGCAATATTTCCTTCGGGCTCCCCAACCGCAACGCCCTCAACGCTGCGTTCCTACCGATGCTGATCGCAGCCGGGATGACCAGCGCCATCACAAACCCGCTGGACAGCGAGGTAAAGACATCCATTCAGGCGGCGGACGCGCTGATAGGGAACGACCCCAATTGCGGCCGCTGGATCCAAAATCACTCCACGGCTTCAGCCGGACGCCAGCGCAGGCGGGGAAGAAGGTCTCGAAAACCCAGGGAACAAGCCTGAATTCTCTGCAGATACAGGGACATTTCAGGACAGCAGCGGGTAGAGGCGGGGTAAATGAACTCCATCTGGCAGCGAGCGTCAAGCTGGCTTATGACCTACCAGAGGCAAACTCAACCCAATCGATCTTATACCAATTAATTCAAAAAACAAATGAAAAGAAGTGACACTTGTCATAATGTAATGTGGGAAAAATCTTTCTATAATATTCTGCACTGCAGGATTCGACCATATTTCATAGACATATACAGGCAACAGGCCTCAAGGTTGTACAGACAGCCTGTTGACAAAGTCTCTCGTCCCTGATATATTACAAATATATTTGGGACAGGGGGACAATATATTCAGAAATTGATAATATATGCCTTTCGTGGTTATAGCGAACAACAGCGCTCCTCTGTCAATCATGCAGCGGCTAAAATTGCCGACTCTGCAGAACTCCACTAGCGCGGTGCAGGATCCATCATATCCGTTTGACCGATTTGGAAAGTTCGAAGGAGGTGCCATCCGCAAGATATCCATTACCAAGCTCTTTCCCCACTAAGCAGTTCATCACAAACCTTTAAGGAGGATTTCTTCATGAAATTCAAAAAATCAAAAGTTTTCTTGGCCATCGCTGTCTTGATCGCCTTGTCTCTGGTACTGGCGGCCTGCCAGGCTCCCGAACCGGAAGTAGTCGTTGAGACAGTTGTTGTCGAGAAAGAAGGCGAGACGGTCGTTGAAACCGTTGAGGTCGCCAAAGAGCCGGAAGTTTTCAAAGTCGGTTTCCTCGGCCCTTTCAGTGGTCCCAGCGCCCAGACCGGTAAGCAGTTCAAGGGCGGCGCCACCATGGCCCTGGAAGAGTACAGCTACCGGATCGGCAACTACACCATCGAACCCGTGTGGATCGACTCCCAGTCCGACCCTGCCAAAGCCTCCCAGGCTTATGAGCAGGCCGTGGTCCAGGACGGTATCCAGGCTGGCGCCCTCAACTGGCACAGCTCCGTTGCCGTGGCTGTCATGGAAGTGACTGCCAAGTACCAGATCCCGCACATCTTCGGATTTGGCGCGACTGAGAAGGTCAACGAGACCTTTGCTTCTGACCCCGAAAAATACGGCTACTGGTCCACCAAAGGCTGGCCCACCCCCGCAAAACTTGGCAACAAGTACGTTGATGCGCTGGAATACTACATCGACCAGGGCGTGTACTCCCCCGCCGAAAAGACCGTTGCTATCTACGGTGAGGACACTGACTGGGGACGCAGCTTTGCTGCTGGCGTGAGTGATCTATTTGAAGCTGCTGGCTGGGAAATCGTCTCGGAAGAGTACTTCCCCCTCGAGCAGACCGAATACACCGCCTACCTGAACCAGGTGAAGGACCTGAACCCGGCAGTTTTGGCCGGCACCAGCACTTCACCTCCTCAGATCACCTCCCTGATCAAGCAGGCTGACGAGATCGGGCTGGAAAGCCTGATCATCGCTGAGGCGGCGGCTAACATGCCGCCCGCCATCGCCGATTTCGGTGTCGAGGTCTTCGACGACATGCGCGAGGGGCTCGCCGACGTCGACGTCGTGATGATGCTGCGGCTCCAGAAGGAGCGGATGGACGGCGGCTTCATCCCGTCGGAGCGGGAATACTACTTCCGCTACGGGCTCGACGCCGAAAAGCTCGCCCGCGCCAAGCCCGACGCCATCGTGATGCATCCCGGTCCCATGAACCGCGGAGCATGACCGACGGCCTGGTGATGGTAGAGTACAAGTACACTCCTGAGACCATCCCCGACCCAGTGGTTGGCCCCGGCTTCTACACCTTCCCCGTCCTGCAGTACGAGTACGTGGATGGCAAGTGTGTCGGCAAACCCATTTATCCGGTTGAAGGTGCTGTCCAAGACCTGATGGCTCCCTAAAGGGTGACAAACCCGGATGATCGAC
>JARROG010000070.1:0-7391 GCA_037384185.1 Anaerolineales bacterium
GTCTCCAGCAGGGTATCGATCCCAGCCTGGATCTGCGTGTCATAAGGTTCTGCCTTCAACCCCCAGGCTCCCAGAGGGACAACAACATCCGGAGTAACTCCCACCCCTTCCAGGATCGTGCCATCATTGAGCGCCAGGGTGGAGGTCGCCAGACGAATCAGTGTGCCGTCCGCCAAGGACCAACCAGTGATCCCCTCGGTATTACCGGCGGAGTTCATTCCCACAATGGTGGCCCGGTCCAGCTCCTGCATGGCTGCCGGGAAATAATCTGCCGCGCTGTGGCTCGAGCCGTCCGTCAGTACCACAACGGGAGTGGTCTTGTTCCATCTCACTGGACCGCGGATGCGGTAGATAGTCCGCTGTTCACCTTCCCGTAATTTTCCGACCGTACCGACCACACCCTCAGTGAAGAGTGCGATGGCATCATCAGAATTTCCCCCAGGATTGTGGCGGACATCCACGATCAATCCATCCAGCGGTTTTTCTTTCTCCATAGCCTTGATGCTCTCAAGGATCGCAAAATCCGAGTCTCCTTCAAAATCCGGCACCCGAATATAGCCGATATAGGGATCCTCATGGACGACCTCATAAAAGCGGCCTGGGCAATCTCCCGCCCCACCCAATGGGAGGGTGAGATCCACTGGATCCTGATCCGGACCCTGCCAGACAGTCAGAGTGACTGTGTTGTCCCCAGTGCCATATACAGCGCCGATCATATCATCCCTGGTAAATTCCCCGTCCTGTTTGACGACTTCTATCCCATTTATGGCCAGAATAATATCTCCCCGGTTGATCCCAGCTGAAGCTGCAGCACTCGACCCGCAAACATCCCAGGCAAACAGGTATTCATCCTCCCGGGAAGGTCCGGGCCAAATGACGATCCCGGTCCAGGGGCTGGGTTCAGCAGCATCGGAGGTTTGGACATTGAACTCCGCGGTCATTCGAGAGGGAGGTACATGGCGGCTGTGGTCGTCGTTCAGCTCGCCCACCATCTCCCCCAGCAGATCCCAGAGCTCTTCTGACGAGGTGACATCTTCCGCCCGGGCTACATATTCATCATAGACAGCCGGCCAATCAGCACCGTTAAAATTTCCCCGAACATACTCGGTATCAATGATATTCCAGGCTTGTTTGATAATGCCTACATAATCATCCGGCCCTTCGACTTTCACACCCCCTACAGGTGTAGGAGGCACTAATGTGGTTTGTTCACTGAGTGCCTGGATGGTTGCAAGTGGATTGGCTTTTTCAGTTGTGGGTGTAGGTTCAACCTGGTTTGCTCCACCGCTGCATGCCGTCAGCACCAGCGCCAGCATCATCATACCAGCCGCCAACCAAAATGACTTTTTCATATCCATACTCCTCAATACAATCGGTCCAATTGAAAAATCAGATTGCCCTACCCGGGCGGTGACCTGATTCCGCTTCCGGGTCACCTTCCAGCAGCTGAACCGCGTGATCCAGCACAGGAGCTACCACCCGGAAATTCTCAAGGGCACCCTTGGGGCTGCCTGGCAGATTGATGATCAGGGTCGTGCCCCGAATCCCGGCTGCTGCCCGGGAAAGCATCGCGTGAGGGGTGATCCGCATACTTTCCGCTCGCATGGCTTCTGCCAGTCCGGGTGCGTCCCTTTCTATCACCGCAGCGGTGGCTTCCGGGGTGATATCCCGGGGTGAAAATCCCGTCCCCCCGCTGGTCAGGATCACATTACAGTCACCCCGATCAGACCAGGCTGTCAGTTTTTCTGTGATCGCCTGAAAATCATCCGCCACAACGGCTCTGGAGCTGACGGTCCAGCCGGCCTGCTCAACTGCCTTGACCAGCGCTGGCCCTGACAGGTCCTCTCGCTGCCCAGCGGCGGATCGATCCGAAACCGTTAGAATACCGAATTTCAATACCATGTGGATATCCCTTATACCAGGGCTTCCCACTGTCCGTGGATGCCGTCATCTGTGACGCCATAGTAATGACGGTAGCCGTCCTTGGTCTTCTCGATCAAGTCATAACTGCTGAAATTGCCCCGTTTTTTCTTGGAGACCAACCCCAGGTCCCCCTTCCACTGAATATCAGCGGATTCGATATCTTCCGGCAGTTTTAGGAACTGAGATATGGCATAGTGCCACAGGCGGCGGGAGGATTTCAAGGTCACATTCTTGACCACGTTGCCGTTTCGCAAATCCCGGACTTCAAAATAGTTCTCCCCTCCCCGCTTGGTAACAGAGACGATCTCCACCCCGGTCCGGGGCGGATCGAGGTCATCAATCTCTGTTTCAATCGGCGTCACCATTTCATAGACATCCTTCGACCCAGGAATTGGGAGCGGCGTTGCCTCAACCTTCACTTGCGGGCGCGGTGATTTGGAGCGCTTGCCCTGCGTGACCAGCTCGACAATCTCATCCCGGACTGCCATACCTGTCTCAGTTTCCGTCCGCAGGTAGATTTTATTATCATCCACAGCATATGGTGGATCATCCCCTTTGGGGATCATGACCTGGATGACATTTTTTCCCTCAGTTTCATGGACCTCGAATTTACAGGAAAGCTCCGGACTGATGCGCTTGTCGATCTCATCTTGTAGCTTTTGGACTGCCTGATTGGGGCGGGGAATGCCCTCGAAGTCTTTCTTGGGATCAGAACCGATACCGAGATAGAGGGTTCCGCCGTTCGAATTCGCAAAAGCACAGATATCGGCAATTACCGAATACAGGTTTCCCCCTCGAACGGTGATTTTTTCATGGAAGTCCTGCATAAAAGTGGGGCCTTCCTGAAGGGCATCCTTGATGAAGTCAAAGGCGGGTTGGGAACTGTGTCGGTGGGGCCGGGTGCTGGAGAAATTGTTGCTTTCAAACAGTTCTTTGAGGGCACGGAAGCTCTTTTCGGGAAGCCGAACATCCGTGGCCCGGTCTCCTACACCAAGTTTATTTTGATAAGCACTGTTCTTAACCAGCAGGTGGGCGTCAGATCCCTGGATGCAATGCATGCGTCGGGGATACTCGGGCTTGTTGCCGCTGAAAAAGAATGCCGTTGTATGGCGGCCTTGTTTTTCGAGATCAGTCACCTCCAGAGCAAACAAATCCGGATCCTGGGTATAGGCGATCTTGGTCTGTCCTCCGAATGGGAAGCGCCGCATCGCTACACCGTTATTGGAGTTGGCATGGGCAGCAATGGCCATTCCTCCGGCTTCCCGGATCGCTTTGTAGACCGTCAGTACATCCACGCTGGCCCCCACTGTGATTGAGCCCTGGTCCAATTTCTCAGACGGGATATTCATCTCTAACAGTAAGTGTTCGATTTCGCGAACCGGCTTATCTTCCGGAAAGATCGCCAGGATATGAAAGCCAAAGGTGGCTGTGAATTCAAAGCCTGGCAAAACCAGCACTCGTTTGAGCAGCTTCTGGTATTCGTCCAAACGTTTCTCTTCCTCTGGAAGCAAACGGTTCAGGCGCTGAAGCAGTTTTAGCTGGTCAATCTCCTCCATCATTCTCCGATAACCTGCCACGGTGTTGTGATCGGTAAATGCAATCAGATCCAGCCCTTTGGAAGCGGCTTGTTTGAGTATGTCTAAATATCCAATATCAGGCTGCACGTAATCTTCTGAAGCCGGGGTGTGCAAATGTAAATCCATGGTGTGCCAGGTTACCCCAGCAGTTTTATTTTTTGTCATATATACCTCTCTAGCGGAGTTCCCGATTGAACTTCTTAAATTAAACCCGACTCTCAGAACCTTACCAGGTTCCGGAAATTGGCGGGCTTCTGAAAACACCGCTATCTATAAGTATCACGGAGGGAACAGGGGATTGTTCTTGGTCCAGGAAACCCGATCACCCGATCAGGGGTTGAATCGACTTGTTTCTGGAATAATACGTCAATCCGATATATGGTGTTCCTCTGCGCAATTTAATAAAATCACCCTCAAAAAAACCGCTTTCCTGTACTGGCAATCGATTAATTAGCGGATTTTCCTTTTTGGGGCGAGGCTTTCCCTTTTGTCAGGGCAGCCTCTAAAACATCTTCAATATTCTCAACAAACACAAAATCAATCTTCTCCAAAACCTCATCCGGAATATCTTCTTCCAAATCGGCCTGGTTCTTCTTTGGCAGGATGACCGTTTTAGATCCTGCTCTGTAGGCTGCCAGCACTTTCTCCTTGATTCCTCCGACAGGTAAGACCTGACCCCGAAGTGTGATCTCTCCAGTCATACTGACATCGCTCTTCACCGGACGGCCAGAAATCAGCGATACCAGAGCAGTCGCCATGGTCACGCCTGCTGAAGGGCCATCCTTGGGTTGTGCCCCTGCCGGGACATGCAGGTGGATGTCCTTATCTTTGAAAAATTCAGGATCCAACCCGAGTTTTTCCGCCTTGGAGCGCACATACGACAGAGCCGCCTGAGCAGATTCCTTCATCACATCACCCAGCGATCCGGTGAGCTGGAAATTGTTCTTCCCCGGCATAGAAGTCGCCTCAACAAATAACACTTCGCCGCCTACAGATGTCCAGGCTAATCCAGTCGCTACACCAGGCAGGGATGTCCGGTTCGCCAGTTCCTCATCGCCGTAATAACGCGGCCTACCCAGGAACTCAGCTACTTTTTTCACCCCAATTCTAACTTTTTTGGCCGTTCCTTCCGCAATTTGGGTTACCACTTTGCGGCACAGGCTGCCAATTTCACGCTCCAGATTGCGAACCCCTGATTCCCGGGTATAGGAGCGGATGATAGTTTGCAGGGCAGCATCTGTGAAGGAGATCTCGGAAGATTTCAGTCCATTCTCCCGGATTTGGCGGGGAATTAAATAACCTTTCGCGATGGCGATCTTCTCCTTATCAGTATAACCTGAAAGTTTGATGATCTCCATTCGATCTCGCAGCGGAGCAGGGATCGGTTCCAGTAAGTTTGCCGTGGTGATGAACATGACCTTAGAAAGGTCATAAGCCACTTCCAAGTAGTGATCCCGAAACTCACTGTTCTGTTCCGGATCGAGCACCTCCAGCAGAGCCGAAGTTGGATCGCCCCGATAATCATGTCCCAGCTTATCGATCTCATCCAGCATAAACACCGGGTTATTCTTGCCAACCCGCCTGAGCGCTTGCAGAATGCGGCCGGGCATGGCTCCGATATAAGTCCTGCGGTGTCCGCGGATCTCTGCTTCATCCCGCACCCCACCCAGTGAAATACGGATGAACTCCCGATCCATCGAGCGGGCAATGGAGCGTCCCAACGAGGTCTTGCCAACACCGGGAGGACCTACAAAACACAAGATCACACCCTCCCGGATACGGCGAATGTCATCGTCGTAGGTTTTCTCGATCTCATCTGCGCGCTCCTTGCGGAGTTTGCGGACCGCCAGGAATTCCAGAATCCGTTCCTTGACATCTTCCAGCCCATAGTGGTCCTCATCAAGTACTTCCCGGGCCCGGGAGATATCCAGATTGTCTTCGGTCAAATCAG
Organism: Anaerolineales bacterium; assembly: GCA_037384185.1. Taxonomy (GTDB): domain Bacteria; phylum Chloroflexota; class Anaerolineae; order Anaerolineales; family UBA11858; genus B10-G9. The sequence goes on from JARROG010000070.1 coordinate 5,452, forward strand.
ACCAGGGCAGCGAAACCATCCAGTCCAGATAGGTCCGGATCACTCCATACTCCGCCGCTGCAGAAGGCAGGTTGGACATGCGTTCCAGCTCCCGCCTGGCCTGCTTGTAGGCCTCCTCCGGCATATCAGCTTCGTCAATCTGGCGGCGGAACTCATCGATCTCTACCGTTTGATCATCTTCCTCACCTAATTCGGAACGGATAGCTTTCATTTGCTCCCGCAGGAAGTATTCCCGCTGGACCTTTTCAATTTCCGAACGGGCCTGGTTCTGAATCCGCTGCCCAATTTCCAGCATTTCCAATTCCCTGGTGAGGAAATTCACCAGTTTATGGAGTTTCTCAGAAACTGAGTTGAGTTCCAGGAGCTCCTGAGCTTCCGTCAATTCAAGACGCTGGAAATTTGCCACGGTATAGACAACCTGGAGAGGATCGTCCAGGGTCATCACGGCATCCACTAATTCCTGGGGGACAGCCGGCACCAAATTCGTGATTTCAGCGAACTGATCCCGGGCCTGGCGGGTCAGGGCGTCAATTTCCAGATCGCGTTCGACGCGAACAGGGGAAAGCTGAATCTTGGCTTTCAGATAGGGTTCTTCCTGCACGAATTCGCTGACGACAAACCGGGTAATGCCTTGAACCAGCAAACGAATGGTGCCATCAGGTGCCCGGAACAATCGGTGCACCGAAGCCACTGTTCCTACCCGGTAGAGACCATCAGGTCCCGGGAGTTCGTCCTCGGGATTCTTGGATGTGACCAGACCGATCAACCGGTCATCTGCAGAAAGCACATCATCGACCAGTCGAATGGAACGCGGCTGGCCAATTGAGAGCGGCACAGCGGTCTCAGGATAGACCACCAAACCCCGAAGAGGCAGAATCGGCAGCTCCGAGGGTATCCTTCCTATCAAAGCTTCCTGGTTGAGCGCTTCCTGTTCATCACTCTCTTCTCCAACGTGATTGGATACCACGGCGCCCAGGAAAAGATCATCCAGGGATAGGTCTTCCCGGTTGACCCAATCTAGTAGCTCTAAAAGTTCTGCATTCCAACGCGTACCAGGCATTACCTGTTTTTACCTCACTGATAAACTTTAATAAGGGGGATTTTCCAAAATAGACTGTCATTTACCCCGCAGTTATTTTAACACAGAGAGCCTCCCTTTCCCCCCACCCGGTCAATTTATATAGTAGATTAACAATTCCCATCTCACCCCTCAGATATCAGGGAACTCTCCAACACAGCACTGACATCTTTCTAATACCTTTTTTATGGTAACAAGCAACAGGTGGCCTATAATAAACAATTGACAGAATTGAATAAGGATAGCAGTTAGAATGGCACTATACCAAAGGAGCAAATGATGATTTCCAAAAAGATGTTAGAAGCCCTCAACGATCAAATTCACCATGAGCTGGAATCAGCTTATATTTATCTCTCGATGTCAGCATATTTCGAAGCTGAGAATCTTCCCGGATTTGCCCAGTGGATGAAAACGCAGTTTGATGAAGAGATGATTCACGCATTCAAATTCTATGATTTCATTCTCGCTCGGAACGAGCGGGTGGCCCTGCAGGCGATCGCTGCCCCGCAGGCGAAATATGATTCCCCGCTGGACGCTTTTGAACAAGCCCTGGCTCATGAACAGAAGATCACCGGCGACATTCACAAGCTCTATAAGCTGGCGAATGAGGAAGGCGATTATCCCAGCATCTCCATGCTGCAGTGGTTTGTGGATGAGCAGGTGGAGGAAGAGGAAAATGTTGGCGCCGTGGTGGACGACCTGAAACGAATCAAGGATTCCGGGCAGGCTCTGCTGCTGCTGGACCGCGAGCTCGGACAACGCACGGCAGTTGCCCAGGAAGACACAGCTGCCCAATAACATTCAGGTACACTCAGATAAAAAGGCCCGCAATCTTTCAATTGCGGGCTTTTTTTGATATATC
>JARROG010000071.1:0-15050 GCA_037384185.1 Anaerolineales bacterium
AGCAGAGCGACATAGGCTTCTCCGGACTCCGCCGGATCGTCAAAGGCCAGGATCTCACCGCCCAGATCAAGATAGTCCACAGGAGTTTTTCCACTTCCCCAGGCAGCTTCGTCCGCCCGGATGTTGAAGTCAAACATCATCCCGGCCCCCTCGACAACATTGATCTTGACCCAGAACGGCTTGGAAGCCGAGCCGACTCCAAAGCCTTCCCCTTTGACGTTGCGCAGCTTCCAGTTCCCTTGATAGGAGCCTGTTTCCTGGGGAGCCACCAGCTTCACTGACACGTCCAGCGATTCACCCGGCTGGATGGTCTGGGATGTCAGATCCTGAGACGAGGGACCTCCCATGATATCGCCGCTGTCGAAGTACAGCAGATAACCGATCGTCCAGGGACAGGTTCCGGCATTTTCCAAACGCCAGGTCTTGGTAAAAGCTTCCCCGGGTTCCAGGTCCATATCGTCCGGAATGGTGACGTCCTTGACAAATCTGACCTGATCACAGGGGATAGGTGTCCCATTGGACTGGCCAGCTGGTGTGAAACTGGGAATCACAAAAGTCTCGCTGGGTTCCGGCACAATAGATTCCTGAGGTTGGGGAGTCTCACCGGCAGCGGTTTCAGCAGATTTGCCGATCCCAGCCTCAGCCAGCTCGACTGCAACGGTCTCGGCCGCCTCAGTATAAAGGGCACCGGGCCGGCTTTCCGGAGAGGGATTGGCTTGCGGCATCTTGCAGGCGCTCAGTCCAAGGAGGACTGCAGCCAGCACTAAATTAACTTGATTTCTCTTGAAATACATACCAGCTCTTGCTCCCTGTTTTCAAATTGAACAGATCCAACTTAACCAAGGAGTCCGAAGATTATCCGGCCTCTAAGCAAGAAGACGGGGGTTGGAGCGGATGATGTCCAAGGAATGGCGCAGGTAATCGTCGATGGGATAATTTTCTACCTCGTCCAGGGTTACCCAGACATAAGCCTCCGCTTCGTCATTCAAACGCACCTGACCCGGATCGACCCGACACAGAAAATCGAAAAATATAAAGTGCCGCTCCTCCCAAAAACATTCATCGAATACGAATTCTTGATAACATACAAAATCGGCCGACCTCAAAGTGAGTCCGGTCTCTTCCCGGATTTCCCGTTCCAAAGCCTCAACTAGATGCTCCCCGAGCTCGACATGGCCTCCCGGGATGGTGTAATTCCCATGCCACTTATGTGTTTGGACGATCAGCAGCTTATTCTCGTCGTTGAAGATCAGTGCTCCCACCGTCGGCTCAGGGAAGATCTGGCTTGCTGTCATGAAATTTCCTTTCCCGCAATAGGCGGAATAATACGCGTTGTTCGAGGATTATGAACTGGGAGCAGCAAGGGCTCCCTGCATGGACCAGGGGCCGGTCCAGGTGATGGTCACCGGAACGATTTTTCCAAAAAGATCCTGGTCGCTCTCCACAAAAACCAGTTTATTGGTCGGCGTTCGGCCCCGCCACCGTCCTTTATGCCGGCCTTCAAACAAGACCTCGACATTCTGGTTGAGATAGCTCTTGTTGATCTCAGCGGCTATTCCCTCCTGGAGATCCTCGATCAACCGGAAGCGGCGCCACTTTTCTTCTTCATCCACATCATCGTCCAGCTTGCGGGCAGCCACGGTTCCCGGCCGGATGGAGTAACGAGCTAGATGGACCACGTCCAGCTTGAGCTCCTCAAGCACCTCATAGGAACTCTGGAAGTATTCTTTGGTCTCGCCTGGAAAACCAACGATGACATCAGTGGCAATACTCACATTGGGAATACGTTCCCTGATCTGGCTCACCAGCTCCCGATACTGGTCGATAGTGTACTCCCTTTTCATGTCCTTGAGCACCTGGTCGTGGCCGGCCTGGTGGGGTACTTCGATGTGGGGCATGAGTTTGGGCAGGGAAGCCACAGCATCCATTAACTCCGTGCTGAACCAGTTGGGGTGGGAGGTCAGGAAACGGATGCGCTGCAGTCCTTGCACATCATGGATCAACCGCAAAAGCTCCACCAATGAACTTGGCTCGGGCAGGTCCAGGCCGTAACGGTCCACGATCTGGCCCAGCAGGGTCACTTCTTTCACTCCCTGGGACACCAGGCTGCGGACTTCGTTAACGACATCCTCCACAGGCCGGCTGCGTTCGATTCCCCGGCGGTAGGGAATGATGCAGTAGGTACAGGCGTGTGAGCAGCCCAACACGACCGGCACAAAAGCAGACACCAGTTTGTTCTGGTCAGCAGCGGGCAGATTCAACTCCCCGTCCATGAAAGCAAAGCGGCGGGAAGTCGCTTCTTGCTCCCAGGTTTTACTCTCGTCCTGGGTCAGATAAGCCAGCAGCGGGCCGGGGTCAGACGGGGGCGAGAAGACATCCACATGAGGGAACTGTTCTTCCAGATCCTGGGCGCCTTTAATGCCAACCAGGCAGCCCATGACCTTGATGACCACCTCCGGCCGTCGGGATTTGAGGTTCTTCAATGAGCCGATGCGTCCAAGAGCGCTGTCCTCCGCGCTCTGGCGGACGACACAGGTATTTAAGACAACCACGTCTGCTTCTTCTGCATTGTTCGTGGGTTGATATTGCAGATCCTCCAGCGCCGACGCCACCCGGCGGGAATCCGCTGCGTTCATCTGACAACCAGAGGTCCATATATGATATTTCATGCGTGCCATTATATCGTATTCGGTAGACGAAGTAATTTAAGAGACGAAATCTCTTAAATACACCTTGTCCCAATCTTAATTAAAAAAAGGGACGAAATCCTTTAAAAGGATTTCGTCCCTTTCAAGCAAAAAAAGAGTTCTTGCTAATCCAGAGAGAGATCTGCCTCCTGGATGAGGACTCTTTCCAGGGCCATTGTGTGACTGCAGCGGTCTCTAGACTGAAAAAAATCACAATCACAGTACCACTTACCATCCTCAAAAGTGACCTGATGGGCATTATTCTGGCCCTGAAAGGTCACCGAAAGAGAATTGATCTTCATGCGTTCCCGCTCCGCGGCATACTGCTTTGATTTTTGGATCTTTCCGATCATTCCAGAATCCATCTATTCACCTCCACATGCCAAGTAACAACAAGCACGCAGCCGAAGCATGCGTGCATGACAGGTTACCTGAATTCTATTCTTTGTATTGCTGACACTCCCATAGGGGACCACCCTTAATATCAAAACCAGTATACGCTGTTTCCCGGAGAAAGTCAACAACGGGGCAGAGGCCTGCTACACAGGAACCTTCTCCCAGGATTTAAAGAGGACCTTCTTGAATGCCTCCAGATCAGAGATCAAAACTGGCATATTGATACCGGAGACTCTTGCCGGCTCTTTCGGGAGCAGCCAGCCGTCTTCCAGGTCCTCGACGCCAGCCTGGATGTCAACCCTGGAATCAACAAATAGGTCAGGGCGGGAAATGTACACAGCGGGGAGCAGGTCCCAGAGATAAAAATTCCCAAGCCCGCAGAAAATGCCGTGCAGGATCAGCCACTCCCGGATTGGCTTTCTGGCCGCTCTGCTCCAGAATTTCAACTTCCGAAAATCCTTCCAGTCAAACGGTGCCTGGAGGCAGATCTGGGCGTTCATGAGCGTAACCGGGCAGGGAGCGTTCAACACCAGGTAGGAGGCTTCCGGATCAGCGGACAAATTGAGTTCTTTGACATCCCTTCTCCCCAGGCGGACAGGCCGCAGGTAGCCGCCCATGCAGATGACGGCCTTTAAATTGCTGAAAAATCGAGGGTCGATCTCACTGGCAGCACGCAGATTGCCGAGCGGTCCCGTTGCCAGCAGAACCAGTTCTCCGGCGTGATCAGCGGCAGCGTCAACAAGGAACCTGGCAGCCTCAGTTGGTCCCTGAAACCGCCGGCCTGCTCCCAGTAAGACCGGGATATCCTCCCTTCCCAAATCAGAAAGTGCCTTCACGGTTTGGGGATAGGCTCGGTCAACAGGCACATTCCCAAAGGTTGTGGTCACTCCCAGCAGGTCAATGTCGTCCCTGCCCAGCAGATAATAGAGCGCCAGGCCATCATCCACTTCCTTGGTGAACAACCCCATAGAGTTATCGCAGTCAAAAACGACCTTTTCCATATCAATCCTAGAAATTTTTCCGGTAGAACTTATCCTTCTGCAGGAACTTGATGATGTGCCTCACCGCGGGTGACCAGGGTCATGGCAATCAACCCCAATACAAAAAACCCGGGACCGGTAAGAAAAATCGTCCGGTAATTACGGCCGAAGAGATCGATCACTGCTCCCATCATGAGAGGGGCAAACGCCGCTCCCACCTGGGAGGCCAGGTAGTAGAGCCCGGTGTAAGTTCCCAGCAATCTCTCATCCTCACTGGTATCGATCACCATGGGCAGGGTGTTGACATTGATCAAAGCCCAGCCGATCCCGCTGATTGCCAGCACAATCCCCATCTGAACTGAATTATTCGCAAAATAGCCCAACAGCATATCAAGCCCGAAGAGCAGGATGCCGCTGATGATTGTCCTGCGCCGCCCGAATTTCTCACCAATAAACCCCGCCGGGATGGTAAAGAGAATGAAGGTGACCCCGGCTAAACCGAACAGGGTCGGCGCGAAGCCTTCACTAACGCCCAGCTCATTCACCGCGTAGGATGTGAAGAACGTACCGATTCCCTCATAGGCGATAAATAGCAGGAAGATCGCTCCCAGCAAAGCGAATAAACTTTTGCGGTATTTTTTAGGGATGACCGAGACGTCCTTCAAAGCGCTGACTCCCGCTTCTTCCTGGCCGACACGATCCGGTTCGGGATGGATCAAGCTCTCAACAGGCGGTTCTTTAGTGGTCAGGAAAAGCAGCAGGACCGCAACCAATAAGATCAGCGCCGCTCCGAGAAAAGGAAACAGGGGTTTGACATCAAACAACAGCGCCAACCCAAACGAACCGATCACAAATCCAACCCCGCCCATAAAATTGATGACTCCATTGGCCTTACTGCGCAGCGGAGAGGGGATCAAGTCCGGCATCAAGGAGATCACCGGAGTGCGAAGGACGGCCATGGCCAGCAGGACCACAGCGGTGGCAACCATGAACAAGCTGAAAGCCCCGGTATTGCCGGCAATGCTGCCGTTTTGCGCGGGCTTGATAAGGCCGGCAGCCAGCGGCATGACAATAAACGCCAGGGCTGCCAAGGGCGCCATGGTGATGATGAACGGGAAGCGCCGGCCGATTGGCGTCCGGATGCGGTCGCTCCAAATGCCGATCAGGGGCAGAATAAAGATCGCTGCCAGATTATCAATGCCCATGATTGCCCCCGTGGTAGTGGCACTGAGGCCAAAACCCAGTACGTCCCGGGAGCTGTTGAATCCGGGACTTCCGGTTTGCAGGAAAATGGGCACGAAAGCATTGTAGATCTGCCAGATCACCATAATGCCCAGAAATCCAAAGCCGATCAGGAAGGTTTTTTTCCAATCAAGTTTCATTGATCCTCCATCGCTCATCTATTTAAACCTGCTGGATATTAATGAAAAATCAGGAACGTCAGTCCAATATGAATGTCGGATTCACAGCTTTGATAGACTTCCTGTGCAATTTACTTTTGGTATTTCATCCAGATCAGCGTTCGAGTCGGCTTAAACCAATGTGTTTCCAGGCTGTCATTGGTCTTGCGGGCAGGGAAGTTCAAGCGCAGGGAGCGTTTGAGTCCCGGCAGTGCCATCCAGAAGGGCAGAAAAACGTCCAGCACCACCCCTTCTGTTTCAGGGGAGGAAGCCAGCCAGACCCAATCGGCGACAGTCTTGGAGGACTGCAGGGAAACCACCCCGATCAGCTCTTTTCCTGCCATCACTGACCATTGGTTGATCTTCGGTTCAACAAGCATCAAGCGCGACAGATTGCCCAGGATCCCGCCCCGCAGATATTCCGGCCGGAAGGGCAGGTGCCAGCGCACCTCAGGAGGATAATTGTTCTCCAGCCAGCCGTGCTGCTGCTTCCAGTGGGATGCCCGATGCTTCTCCACCGAGAAACCCGGCACCCGCCAGTCCAGGAACTCCGCGGGGATATCTCCCGGTCGCAGCATCCAGGTCGTGCGGCGGGATACTTCTTGAAAATTGTACTGGCTGTAAAGGTTGACCGCTCCTTGATTGCCTTCGTCGACCTGAAGCCAGATTCCGTCCAGATCGCGCTGAAGCAGGAAATCGATAGCTTTCTGGAGCAGGGAACGGGCGATGCCCCGGCGCTGATAATCAGGATGCACGGCGACATTGGCGATCATGTAGTAATGTTTCCCGGCTACATGGTAAGGAACCAGACTCAAATTGCCGATGATCTCATCATCCTCTTCCCAGACATAGCCTGTGAAGGGCATGGAGATCCTACCAGCCATCTGATACGCCCAATCCTGGAAACTTTTATTGCGAGCTGAAGAACGCATTTTTCGGAGCAGCGCCTCGCCATCCGCCGAGAGGCGGTCCGCGAAGCACAGCTCCACCAGATCCGATACGGAAAGCAGATCTGTCCGAACGTCAAAATCGCGGATTGGCAGCGGTCCAGAATCGGCCCAAATGTTAGAAGCCATGGGCTTGATTTTACCACTGAGATATCACCAACTTCCTGAATATTTTCTGATGAATATAGCGGAAGAAATCCGACCGCTAAATGAGACCGAGATTTGCTATGCTCAGGACCGGACACAATCACTACGCCTGAAGGGCATTCTTAAACTTAATAATCTTGATAAATTGCTGCCCGCCGAGGTTTTACACTCGATTGGTGGTTCTATCTTCCAGGTATTTCCTTCTATTGCATATATCCAAGCATGCAACAGTTTCTATATAAGACCTCAAAGCTAAACCAAGGAATCTCAATTGCACTTTGTCAGATTGCCCAGTTGATCCCTCAGCAATATTCAATGCTTTTGAAGTGTCCGCCCTAGTGATTTGAGACCTCAGATTATACATTTCTGCGGATGGGAGCACAGTCACTAATTCATATATTTGATCAATATAATCTTTAGCCAGCTGATAGACAATCAAAGATTGAAATATAACTTCCCCCATTTCTCCCCCTTTGCTACTTATAGCGATAATTTTAAAAAAACAATTGCCGGTTTCAATTCGCGGTCATGAAGTGGAGCTTCACCCCGGTCACACGTCTCCGGTCGGGAGCAAAACTCCTTCCATTCAGCTGTTATAGCAGTATCATCACATCTCCAGCGAAATCGTGACCGGCCCATCGTTGATGATCTCAACCACCATGTGGGCTCCAAACTCCCCCTCGCCGGTCTCGATGCCCAGATCGCGCAGGCATTCCGCAAAGAACTCTGTCAGCGGTTGAGCGAGTTCCGGAGGGCCGGCGCCACCGACTGGTTGATGATCTTGAAGTAGCCGCCGCCGGCCAGCTTCTTGAACTTCACGCTAACAGTGACCCTGCCGCGTTCGACCCGCTGAATGACCGCCCGCATCCTTAATCCTCGGCGCCGTAAAAACCAACCGCCTGGCGGACTTCCCGCATGGTCTCATCCGCGATTACTTTCGCCCGCTTGGCTCCATCCATCAGCACGTCCCGGACATAACCGGATTCTTCAGCCAGTTTCTTCCGCTTCTCCCGGAAGGGAGCCAGGTGGTCGTTGAGATTGGCCGCCAACAGCCGCTTGCACTCCACGCAGCCAATGCCGGCTGTCCGGCATTCCCGGTTGACCCGCTCTACTTCCTCCGGTGAGGAAAAGATCTTGGGGAGGGTGAAGACATTGCAGACATCCGGATTCCCGGGGTCACTGCGGCGGATGCGCTGGGGATCGGTGACCATGCTCATCACCCGCTCAGTGGTCTCTTCTGGGGTAGACGCCAGCTCAATGTGGTTGTTCAGACTCTTGCTCATCTTACGCTCCCCATCGATACCCAGCACCTTGGGGATTTTTGTGACCTTAGCCTTCGGTTCTACCAGGATATCCGTGTTATAGCGGTGATTGAAGGAACGCACAACTTCCCTGGCAAATTCAAGGTGGGGGATCTGATCAGTTCCCACTGGAACGGTATCAGCTTTATAAAGCAGGATATCCGCAGACATCAGTACCGGATAACCAACCAGGCCGTAATTGACGTTATCAGGGTTATCGCGCACTTTTTCTTTGAAGGTCGGCAGAGCGGTCAATTTACCCAGGGGAGTGACCATGGAGAGGATGGTATGCAGCTCCATCACTTCCGGAACATGGGATTGGACGAAAATGATGCTCTTTTCCGGGTCCATCCCGGCTGCCAGCCAATCCAGGGTCATTTCTCTGGTGTTCAATGCCAGATCTGTGGTTGTCTGAACAGTGGTCAGGGCGTGTACATCCACCACACAGTAGACTGTCCGGTAATCCTTCTGCAGCTCGACATAATTCTTGATTGCGCCCAGGTAGTTTCCCAGGTGCTGGCGGCCGGTAGGCCGGGCGCCCGAGAATACTCTGCCTTTCTTCTCTGCCATGCGATTTACTCCTTAATATATTCCCGGAAAAGCCCCAGGACTTCGGGGGGAGTGGTATGCCGGCCGGTTTCCAGCTTTGAGTAGATCAGATTCCCATCTACGCGGACCTCAAAGGCGCCGCCGTCCGATTCAATCAGCTCAATATCGGAGATGAGATCTGGAAATTCCTTCTTAAACGCACCCTCCAAACTGAGGGCTCTCGGAGTGTAGTTTCAAGGGATACAGTATTCAATGGAAATTTTATACATGGGGTTTTCCTCCTCTCCCAATAAATTTCAACTTAGTATAACATACGGGCATCTTTCCTTAAAAGTCCGCCCTGGTTGATCAAACAGAACCAGCCAGGCAAACACCAGTTCCCATCTAAAGACGAAACAACCTCCCGGCAGGATTGATCTCTACCAGGAGGTTTGTAATATTTTATTTTGCAGTCGACCGTGTTCACGAACTATGGCATGTACCTCTGACCTCAGCTGAGGGATCAGGTTTCTGCTGGATGAAATTTCAAACTTGGATCCGCTTTGATCTGATCCGGCATTCTTTCTTCGATCAGCACAAGAAAAGCCTGGACGATCTCCGGATCAAATTGCTTGCCGGCTTCTTCTTTCAGGATCTTGAGAGCTTTCTCCTTGGGAATCGCTTTCCGGTAAGGACGGTCCGAACGCATCGCGTCCCAGACATCCACCACAGCAAAGATCCTGGCGAGGTAGGGGATATTTTCACCTTCCAGCTGGTAAGGATATCCAGTCCCATCCCAGCGCTCGTGGTGATAGAGGGGGACATCTAGAGCTGATTTCAGCCCTTCTACATCTTTCAGCAGATCATGGGCGGCAACCGGGTGTTTTCCAATTAATTTACGCTCCTCCACTGAAAGCGCCGTACGCTTATGGAGCACTTCGTCGGGAATGGCCATCTTGCCAATGTCATGGAGCAAAGCACCCCGCCTGAGATCGCTCATCAATTTGGATTTGATCCTCAATTTCTGGCCCAAAGCCAGCGACAGTTCCTCAATACGACGCCAATGGCCAGGCGATTCTATTCCTCTCAATTCCAGCGCCTGAGCCCAGCCCTCGATAATCGCGTCCAGCGCTCTGTCCAGTTCATTCCGGGAACACTCCAGGTTCTTATGGACATTTTGAAAATCAATTGCGATTGCCGCCAGGCCGGCGATCATCTCCAGCAGGTCAATCCAGGACTGATCCGGATCCAACCTCTTCCGGTGATAGAGCTCCAACACTCCAACCAATCTGCCTTTGGAGGTCAGCGGCACTCCAAAATAGGAGACGAATTTTTCAGTTGAGAATTCCAGATCCCGGGAAATTACCTGAGAGGTTTGCTTCAGGTCCGGTACCCGGACCATAGTTCTGGATTCAGCAGCCTTGCCCGCCAAACCTTCCCCGATCTCCAGATCGGTATGCTGCAGGATGTTCTGACGGAATCCAGTCTGGGTGATGAATTTGAGTGTTTTAAGTTGGGGATGGAAATAAAGGATGGCAGCTGCGTCGACGGACAATTCCTTCACCATCTGATCGATCAGCATATCCAGGGTGGTAGGGAGGGAAAGATTTTCCAGAACGGTCTCCTCAATCCGCTGCAGGCTGGTCAATTTATCAACCTGCGCCTGCGTCTCCTGATATAAATAGGCCTTCTGGAGTCCGATCCCAACCAGGTTGGCAATCCGGGACAGGAGCAGCAGCTCTTCATCCCCGTAGGCGCTCACATCGGGATGTAGCAACTGCAGGGCAGCGATGACTTGATCCTCAACCATCAGCGGGGTCACAAGCATCGAGCCGGCAAGGGTGATCTGCTCGCTGCCAGATCCTGCAGCCGCCGGAGGCTTGAGGGCAGAGAGGTCGGGAAAACAGAGTCCTTGATCAGAATCCAGCAGGTCATTCAAGAACGAGACCTTCGGGTTGCTCAATTCTACTCCCGTAAACCCGGACCCCTGATTTTTCCCATCTTTCCGCCAGGAATATTCGATCTGGAATCCATCATCCAGGGAAGGGAGTTTGTAGATATGAAGCTCACTCAGCTGGAAAAGCTTCCTGACCTGAATCAGGATATTCCGATAGATATCCTCCGGCGTGAGGCAGGAAGTCAAAGCCCGGGACAGTTCATCCAGGGCGCTTTGCTGCTGGAGGGTTTTTTCCTGCTGTTGGCGCACCGCCAGCTCCCCGGTGATATCCCGGATAAATCCCTGGTAGCCAATGATTTGGCCTCCCACTTCATAGGGAGTAGCTGAGACCAGGGTCTCTATCCGGCTGCCATCTTTTTTCCGGAAGGAGACCGGGCGGTCTTTGACACTGCCCTTTTCCTCCACGATCTTCCGGTATGCCAGTCCGTCCTCAGGATCGAAAAACAAATCCAGCATGCTGTCCTGCCAGATCTCTTCCCGCCCCTGGTATCCAAACATCTCCAGGGCTGATTGGTTCATGTCAATCCAATGCCCCTGGGATGAAGCGATAAAGACCGCGTCCCGGGATGTCTGAAAGATACGGCGGTAGATCTCCCGGCTTTCCTTGAGTCGTTCCACTGCCCTGGCCCGCTGGAGAGATTCCTGTGCCAACTTCTGTTTGGACTCCTCGAGGGTGTCCGTTTTTTGGGAAACGATCTCCTCAAGCTCCTGGCGGTATTCTTCCTCTCTCTTTTTTTCTTCCCACACCAGCACGGCGTTTTTCAAGGCACCAACCAGCAGCGGAAGATAAGATCCCTCGCTATCTTTCATACTCATTTGCCGTCCGGTAGCTTTCTACATGGTCGATCTCAACCTGGAAATCTTCCCCCTTGATGAACTCACGCAGATTCTGGGAATCTGTCCCATCTTCCGTGATGAAGAGTATTCTCCGTACTGGGTCCATAAGTTCGACATCCTCACTGTCACCGGTCAAAATTCAATAATCAATCAACGTCCAATTTCCGAGCTTCTTGTAGTATATAGGTATATCCTCCCGGTGGGCGCAGCCTGAATTACAATATTGTTAGTTAATCAGGAAACTGGCAGAAAAGCACTTACAGATAAAGCTTGTGTGGTGATCCTCCACTTTCCTGACTGCTGGCTGCAGATCCCCACCTCCATCGCTGCCCAGTCTTCAGGTCAAGGGGCAGGGTCCTGTGCTACAATCAAAAGCTAAGGGAGAACATACTTATGGATATACGTCCTTCACCACTGGCCGGACGCTGGTATCCTGCAGACCCAACCAAATTAGCAGAATCCGTTGACGGCTATATACGCAACTCACCCCTTCCAGAAATTGAGGGAAAGATCATTGCCCTGATATCTCCCCATGCCGGTCACCTGTATTCCGGACCTGTGGCAGGCTGCGCCTTCCACACCCTGCAAGGCAGTCAGGCTGATTTGGTGATCATCCTCTCCCCCTTTCATCAGTACCATCCCGGTGCGGTGCTCACCAGCGGACACGATGCCTATCAAACACCGCTGGGTATCGTACCAGTTGACCGCGAGAGCATCTCCCAGGTCGACAGCAGCCTCCAACAAACCACCGGTATGAGTCTGACCGAAGTCCGCAATGATGGCGAGCACGCCGTGGAAATCCTGCTGCCGTTTTTCCAGCGGGTCCTGCCGGATGGCTTTCGTTTGCTGCCCCTGATGATCCGTGATCAGGATGCTGCCCGGATGCGGGCACTGGCAGAAATTCTGGCAAGTCTGAGTGGAGAAAAAAACGCAATCCTGACAACCAGTACAGATCTGTCCCACTTTCACCCCGCAGGGGAGGCCCGCCAATTGGATCAAACCGTGATCCACTATATCGAGACTTTGAACCCGGAAGGTCTCTATCAAGCCTACAACAGCGGCACCGGTTCAGCCTGCGGTCTGGGCGGCCTGGCCGCCGTGATCTGGGCCGCGAAAGCGGGTGGGGGCGCGACCGCTCATATCCTGGATTATGCCAATTCCGGCGACATTACCGGTGACAATAGCAGCGTGGTGGGCTACACTTCCGCTGTCCTGACTCGTGGCTGATAAAATACCCGCTCCATCCTCAACCTCCAAACCTGAACCCGAACGCCGCTATGCCCGCCTGGCCGTCAATGTTCCCCATGTCCAGGGCATCTTCGATTACCACCTTCCTCCGGAAAGCCAGGATGAATACGCCCTGGGTCAGCTGGTTGAAGTACCGTTCGGCAGGCAGGATGTCCAGGGAGTGATCATCGATTTTCCTGCCATCCCGGCGGTGCCTGAAACCAAAGCTGCCGGAAGGATTCTTGATCCAGATCCGGTAGTCACAGAGATGCAGATCGAGCTGGCCTGGCAGATATCCAGGGAAACACTCTCCCCCCTGGGCGTCACCCTGCTGGCAATGGTCCCTGCTGGTTTGAGCGTCCAGGCAGATACCGAATACCGCCTTTCTGAAGAAAGCGCTTCCCGTCTGGATGACGGCCAGCTGATCCTGGAAGATATCTCTCCCGCCCAGCAGAATCTGCTCGACTTGCTGCTGGAACGCGGACCCCTGCGGGGAAGGCAGCTGGACCGAGCCCTGCCGCATAAGAATTGGCGCAAGTCAGCCGGCGCGCTCATGCGCCGAGGGGTACTGGAAAGTCAGGCGACCCTGGAAGACCCCTCAGTCAAACCCAAGACCGAGCGCCAGCTGATGCTCAAGGCCGAGCCCACTCAGGCCCTGGAGCAGATGGACAGCCTGGCGAGAAGCGGATATCCTGAAGCACTGGCCCGGCGCCAGGCAGTTCTCAAGCGGATCTTAGCCTCAGATCAGCCGCTGCCCTTGAGCAAGATCTATCAGGAAATAGGGGCGAATTTAAGCGATCTCGAGCAGCTTGGTAAGCGCGGCCTGACCCGGATCATTGAGGTGCCGGTGCTGCGCGATCCCCTGGAGGACCTGGACATTCAACCCAGCACAGCCCCCCGCCTGACTCCGGATCAAGCCCGGGTCTGGGAGCCCATCCAGCGGGCATTCACAGAACCCCAACCGGACCCATTTTTGCTCCAGGGCGTGACCGGATCAGGAAAGACAGAGATCTACCTGCTGGCAGTGGAAGAAGCCATTCGCCAGGGAAAACAGGCCATCATCCTCGTGCCAGAAATCGCCCTCACTCCCCAAACAGTCAGCCGGTTCATGAGCCGTTTTCCCGGCCGAGTGGGGGTACTGCACTCAGAACTCTCTCCGGGGGAGCGCTACGATACCTGGCGTTTAGCCCGGGCAGCTGCCCTGGACATTGTGGTTGGTCCCCGCAGCGCCCTGTTCACCCCGTTTCCCAATCCCGGACTGATCGTCGTGGATGAATGCCATGACGGCTCCTACTATCAGGGAGATCTGACACCGCGTTATCATGCGCTGCCGACTGCGGTAGATTACGCCAGGATCAGCGGAGCCGTATGCATCCTGGGCTCTGCAACCCCGGATGTTGCCACGCGTTATCACAGCGATCAGGGCAGATGGACTTACCTGTCCCTTCCAGAGCGCATTCTTGCCCACCGGGCGTCCATCCAGGTCCAGCTCAACCAAGCCCGCCAGGTTCCGGAAACTCCCCGCTACCAGGCAGTGGATGACTATCTGCAGATGACCATCCTGCCGGAGGTGGAGATCGTGGATATGCGGGAGGAGTTAAAAGCCGGCAACCGCACGATATTCAGTCAGGCTCTCCAGGAAGCTCTCGAGGTCACGCTCGCCAAAGACCAGCAGGCCATTTTGTTCCTCAACCGGCGGGGGAGCGCCAGCTATGTCTTCTGCAGGGACTGCGGCTACGCAATGCGCTGCCCTCGCTGCGATACCTCGCTGACCGCGCACCTCTTTGACAATTCTCTGCGGTGCCATCACTGCGGCTACCAGCGTTCTATCCCTCAGCGCTGTCCCTCCTGCGGCTCCCAACGAATCCGCCAACTTGGCACAGGAACGGAGCAGGTGGAAGCCGCTGTCAGAAAATTACTTCCGGATGCCCGCACCATGCGCTGGGATCGGGATACCACCCGGACCAAAGGAGCTCACTGGAAGATCATGGAGAGATTCACATCCCACCAGGCGGATGTGATCATCGGCACCCAGATGCTCGCCAAAGGACTGGACCTGCCGTTGGTCACCCTGGTCGGCGTGGTGCTGGCAGAAAGCGGACTGCACCTGCCGGACTACCGGGCTTCGGAGCGAACTTTCCAGGTGCTGACCCAGGTGGCGGGGCGGGCAGGCCGCAGTCCGCTGGGCGGCCAGGTGATCATGCAAACGTTCGAGCCCGAGAACTATGTCATCCAGGCCGCTGCCGGTCATGATTACCAGGGATTTTACGATCAGGAAATCGGCTACCGCCAGGAACTGGGCTATCCTCCCTTCCAGAATCTGGTGAGATTGGAAGTTCGTGATCGGGACTTCAAAGCGGCGGAGAATAAGATTCGGTCCTATGCCGCTGCACTGGAAGGCTGGATCAACAAGGAAGGCTATCGGGCGACCAGCCTGGTCGGACCAACCCCTCCTTACTTCAGCAGGATCCGGGGAGAATACCGCTGGCAGCTGCTGGTCAAAGGACCGGATCCTGTCCAGCTGATCCGCGACCATCATCCCGGGCCAGACTGGATCATCGAGGTCAACCCTCCAGCAATTTTATAAACAATCCTTCCCTGTTATCCCTGCAAAACATATCAGAAATATACCTGGCTGGAATC
>JARROG010000072.1:0-9847 GCA_037384185.1 Anaerolineales bacterium
CCTGTCCAACCCAGCTGATAAGTGATCATCTCCAGCAGTTCCGGGCTGTTGTGGTCTCCCGCCTGGCTGATGACCTGCTGAAGCTCCTCACGCAAGGAGGGGCGGACTTTCTCTGAAAAGGAGGTTAGATCTTTAGGTTCTGTCATGGAATCAGTCTTTCAGAAGCTGGATCTCACCCAGGGATTTCAAATCTCCCGCGCCAGCAGCAAACATGCTGATCCGAATTTCTCGGGTTACCCGCTGAATGACCTGGCTGACAGCCTCTGAGGACTGGGACGCCGCTTTCAGGAAAGGACCTGCCATCCCACCCATGGTTGCACCGAGGGCAATGGATTTAGCGATGTCCACGCCACTCCGAATCCCTCCCGAAGCCAAAACAGGCAGTTCTGGAGCGGCCTGGCGGACGATTTGAATGCTTTCTGCAGTGGGAATGCCCCAATCGATGAAGGCTGATGCCACCTGGCGCTGCAGCTCGTTCTCCGCCCGGTGCATCTCTACTTCTGTCCAGGAAGTTCCTCCTGCGCCTGCTACATCGATAGCAGCGATCCCGGCTTCGAGCAGCTGGCGGGCAGTCTGGTTTGAGATCCCCCAGCCAACTTCCTTGGCAATCACAGGCACCTGCAGGGAACTGCAGACAGTCTCAATCTTGGCCAGCAAGCCTGCAAAACGGGTATTTCCTTCTGGCATCACTGCTTCCTGGAGGGCGTTGAGATGGAGAATCAAGGCATCGGCTTCGATCATGTCCACAGCTTGCTGGCAGTCAGCAGCTGTCATTCCGTAGTTCAGCTGGACTGCACCGAGGTTGGCAAATAAAAGGATATCCGGGGCAAACTTTCGGACCCGGAAGGTATCGGTCAGATCCGGATCTTCAAGGGCTGCTCGCTGGGAACCGACACCCAGCGGGATACCTGCCTCTTGAGCTGCCGCAGCCAGGTTGTGATTGATCATACTCGCCTGATCAGTACCGCCAGTCATCGATGAGATGAACAGCGGAGCGGCCACTTTTTTACCAAACAGGGAAAATTCGAGCTTGATATCATCCAGGTCCAGCTCAGGTAGGGCTTGATGTGCGAAGTGATATTGTTCCAGGCCGGTGGTCCTTCCAGACTGAACCTGTTCATGCAGATTGATCCGAATGTGGTCATCCTTTCGGCTGCTGGTTGTAGAATCCTTCTTCGCCATAGAATATCCTTATATTTTGGTATAGTAACAGTCTGGGCACAGCGTGTCAACAATCTCCCCCTCCTGATGCTAACCTTGACAAGGTACACCGTGAGGTTACAATACTTTCAATTAAGGTGCGAAACCTTCGAGCTTGTTTTACGTTTATTAAGATAGCACGGATAATGCGCATTTGGAGATGAGGAGGAATCATCATGGCTGATACTTTCGAGCAGGTGAAGAACATCATTGTAGATCTGTTAGCTGTCGATCCAGGAAAAGTCACCAAAGATGCTCGCTTCCGGGAGGATCTGGAGGCAGATTCCCTTGATTTGGTCGAACTGATCATGGAATTCGAGGATGAATTTGGGGGAGAGATTTCCGACGAAGATGCCCAGAAGATCACCACTGTAGGCGATGCAGTTGCCTACATGGAAGAACACATGTAGCACCTGCAATATAGAAAGAAAAAAGGCTGCCAGATGGCAGCCTTTTTAGTTTAATCCTGACAGTCAAAGCAGCTCAGGTATCTGTTCTGGATGCTCAGCGACTTTGACCCCGGCATTTTCCAGCGCCTTGATCTTGTCTTCTGCCAGCCCTGTGCCGCCCTGGACGATCGCTCCAGCATGCCCCATGCGTTTTCCGGGAGGAGCAGTCCGGCCGGCGATGAACGCGACCACTGGTTTGTCAACGAAATTGGAGATATACTCGGCTGCCTGTTCTTCATCCGTTCCGCCAATTTCACCGATCAGGACGATCTTCTCAGTATCGGGGTCTTCCTGGAACATTTCCAGTGTATCGATGAAATCCGTGCCGTTAACGGGGTCTCCTCCAATTCCCACGCAAGTGCTGACTCCCATCCCCAGATTCTTGAGGGCGTAGAGCACCTCATAGGTGAGGGTGCCGGAGCGAGAGACCACGCCTACCTTCCCGGGGATGGCAATATTCCCGGGGATAATACCAACCTTCGCCTCGCCAGGCGTCAACAAACCGGGGCAGTTTGGTCCAACCAGCCGCACACCTTTCTGATCCAGAAAACTTCTCACCCGCATCATATCTGAGACCGGGACCCCCTCTGTGATGCAGACAATCAGTTCCATGCCAGCATCTGCTGCCTCGAACATAGCATCTGCCGCGAACCTGGCTGGCACAAAGATTACCGAGGTATTGGCACCGGTCGCATCCTTGGCAATCTGGACGGAATCAAATACCGGGATTTTACCGTTCAGGACCCACTCCCCACCTTTTCCTGGCGTAACGCCAGCAACGACTTTTGTGCCGTAGGCGACCATTTTTTCGGTGTGGAAGTTGCCTTCCTGCCCGGTGATGCCCTGCACCAGCAGCCGGGTGTTTTTATTGACTAGAATACTCATGCTTTTCTCCTGGTAGATTCCCTTATTTACCCTTGGCAGCAGCAACGGCTTTTTGAGCTGCTTCAGCCAACGTGTCCGCAGTTTCCATCTCAGCGTCCTGGAGCAGTTTTTGTCCTTCCGCAGCATTGGTGCCAACCGTGATTCCACCAAAGATGTTGAACAGCACAGCGTTGACGCTGGAATCTGCAAGGATGATCTCCAGGGCTGCAGCTACCTTGTCTGCTGAGGCACCGCCGCCAATATCAAGGAAATTCGCCGGCTCACCTCCAAATAATTTTATGATATCCATGGTAGTCATCGCCAAACCCGCTCCATTGACCATGCACCCGATATCACCATCCAATTTGATATAAGAAAGTCCGTTCTCACGAGCCTGAACTTCAGCTGGTTGGTCGACATCGGTATCCCGGAGCATTTCCAGGTCGGGATGGCGGAAGAGGGCATTATCGTCGAGCACCATTTTTCCATCCACGGCCAGCAGCCGATCATCGCCAGTGATAACCAGGGGGTTGATCTCTGCCAGGGTAGCATCGCTTTCCTGGAAGGCTTCCCAAAGGCCGTGGGCGATTTTTGCGAACTCCCGCCAGTGTTCCCGGGGGAGATCGATCCCGGCTGCCAGATCTCGGGACTGGTAGTTTTGTAATCCCAACAAGGGATCGATATGGCATTTGATGATCTTGTCGGGGGTTTTCCTGGCAACTTCCTCGATATCCACACCGCCCGCAGCAGAAGCCATGATTACGGGCTTACGAGCTGCCCGGTCGTTGGTAATCCCCAGGTAGATCTCGGTCTTGATATCGGCAGCCTGGTCAATCAGCACCATGCGCACTGGCAATCCCTTGATGGTCAGGTTGAGGATATCCTCCGCATTTTGTTTGGCTTCCTTCGCATTATTGGCAACCCGGATACCCCCAGCCTTGCCTCGACCACCGACCAGTACCTGGGATTTGACCACCACAGGAAAACCGATCTTTTCTGCGATTTTCTGGGCTTGAGCCGGAGATTTAGCCAGCTCGCCAACAGGGATGGGGATGCCGTAATCCCCAAAAATCCGTTTTGAATAGACTTCATGCAAATTCATTGTGATTAAGCTCCTGGATAGGTTTCAGGCTCTGCTGCTCTAAACTGCGCAGAGATTATATCATGACAAAAAAAGGCTCAACCCCATCCCGAATTGGAATAGTGATGAGCCTCCTGCCAAAGATATGACAAAGGAAGAACTGTTTTCTTAGTGGTGGTTAAGTCTAAAAAGTCTTCTTGACCCAGGCCTGGACAGGTGGAAGGCGGAATGCTAATAAGATGCCCATGATTGCCGCATATGGCCAGGGAAGGAGTACGCCGGGTTTGACCGCCAGGATGAAGTGGATAGCGACCAGGATCCCGACCAGGTAGACGAGTCGGTGGAGCTTTTTCCAATTCTTCCCCATTTTCCTCAGGAAGAAATTAAGGGATGTGATGGCCAGGGCCAGCAGGATGAGCCCAGCTGTAAAACCGAGAAGGATGAACCAATTAGTGAGAGAGTTGTCCAGCAGCGCTTTCCACATAAATCCAAAATCCAGGGCGACATAGATCGCAAAATGGACCGCTGCATAAAACGCTGACCATAATCCCAAAGGACGGCGGAGCTTATTGACCTGGGACCATTTCAGGACCTGCCTCAAAGGCGTGACCGCCAGGGTGAGGATCAGAAGGGTGATGGCGGTCTTCCCGGTCCGGTGGGTGATCTCTTTAATAGGATCTGCCCCTAGATTCCGCTGCCAAAAATCCCACAGTCCTATCATGAGAGGTAGGGCTGCTCCAATATGGACCAGGGGATGGAGGATAGAAGCCAGCTTGGCTTTATATTTCCGCCAGGGTTTAGAAATTGACTTCGAGATCCATTCCTTCATATAAGTAACTTACCTCTTCTTCGTAGCCATTGAACATCAATGTTGGCCGGCGGGATAACTCTCCAATTCGGCGTTCTGTTGCTTGGGACCAGCGGGGGTGATCAACATTGGGATTGACGTTGGCATAAAATCCATACTCGTTGGGTCCGGATTCCATCCAGAGAGATACCGGCATTTCCTCGACCAGGTCGATTTTCACGATCGATTTAATGCTCTTGAAACCGTATTTCCAGGGTACAACCAGGCGGATAGGTGCCCCATTTTGAGGGAGCAGGTCTTTCCCGTACAGGCCGGTCGCCAGCAACGTCAAATCATTATAAGCTTCATCCAAACGCAGTCCCTCTACATAGGGCCAGGGATAGAAAATATTCTTTTGTCCCGGAAGCGCTTTGGGATCATAGACTGATTCAAAGCGAACATACTTCGCCTCTGAGGTCGGTTTGATGTCATCCAGCAGAGCTGCCAATGGGAAACCCTGCCAGGGAATGACCATCGACCAGGCTTCCACACAGCGCAGGCGGTAGATGCGCTCTTCTGTGGGGTAGCGGTCGCGGATCTCGGCAAGGGAAAGTGTGCCAGGATTCTCAACTAATCCACCGATCTTTACTTCCCAGGGAGAAGTTTGAAAATCCTTGGCTAGTTTAGCAACTCCCTCTTTATCAGTGGTGAACTCGTAATAATTATTATAGTTGGTCACGCTTTCGTAGGATGTCAGTGGATCACCCAGTTCATCCGTTTTCGCTCCGGCCTCCGGGACATCACCTGCGGTAGTCCCCTCAGGTTGAAGTTCATCTCCCGCTATGAAAGGCTTGTTCTGACAGGCAGCCAAAACTGCTGCGCTGACTCCAGCAACTCCCAGAGCTTTCAAGAACTGCTTTCGGTCCAGATAAGTGGCTTCGGGTGTGATTTTCCCAGCTGGATCTTTACTCATTTTTGCTCCCGTGATCAAGGTTTTTACTCTCGTGTAATACTGACGTGACGGGTTTAAGAAAACTTACCTTCAGGGGATGTGCCCCTTAGGTCTGTGTATAAAGCTCGAGAGGAATCCATCAATCCTGCTGGTATCAGGTTTCACTCCGCCAGCGGGTTCTGGAAATACTGGATGCGATTGTTTTTTGTATCGCTGACCCAGATACCACCCTGAAAATCCGCCGCAAGGCCCGTGGGGAAGTATAAGTTCTCAGCACCATCTCCCTCACTGCCCCAAACTGCCGCCACTTCTCCGTCTGGAGTGAAGACAATGATTCTGGAGAGCTCCGGGTCACTGGCATATACATATCCCCCGGCATCGACAGTCAGATAAGGTTTATTGTCCAGAGATTGGCCGTACCAGCCTTCCACATCCCATTTCTTGAAGAAAACTTGAGCGATGCCGCTGATATCCGGTGCGAAGACCTGAATCCGCTGGTTCCAGGTATCAGCTACATAGAGATTTCCATTAGCGTCCAGGGCAAGTCCAGAAGGTTCATCAAATTCACCGTCTCCAAAGCCTACATCTCCAAATTCAGCCAGGAAAGCTCCCTCCGTATCAAAGACAACGATCCTCTTATTGCCGGTATCGGAGACATAGACATGACCGGCGTCATCCACTGCCACATCACGCGGCCCCCAGAAGGATTCCGGGGCTTCGCGCTGTCCAAAATATCCCCAGCTGAGCAGATACTCCCCGTCGGAATTGAACTTTTGGATGCGGTGATTCCAGGTATCAGCTACGTAGATGTTGCCATCCCGGTCGATTGAGATGCCCCAGGGTTCATTGAACGAGCCCGGGTCAGCAGTTCCTGCTTCCAGAGAACCAAACTCGCCCCAGGAGTTCAGCAGTGCTCCATCTGGAGACAGATGCAATACGCGGTTATTCCCAGTATCCAGGACATATAAGGTTCCGTCCGGGGCGACCTCAAGGTTGCGGGGTGAGGCCAGGTTGAGGTTTTCTAGACTGATCTGGGCTTCGAGGGTGAGCTCTTTTCCTTCATAGGGGTCTGTCACCTCGGCGAACGCCAAATCCAGAGAACCATAATTCCAGACCTGGGCAGCCACATCCTTACGGACATAAAGCCTCATGTCGTCTGCCGGACTCCAGTTTGAGAGCGTGATCGTCTTATTGGTGGCCTGGGCGTATTTCTGGTAATCCCTTAACAGCCAGATCTTGAAGATACCTTCCCGGATGTCAGGATTCCTCACAGCGTTCCAGATCCGCTCCCAGGTTAAATTGTAATAATCCTGGTTCGGCCAGACAATTCGTTTATATTGAAATTCATAATAGGCATTGCCAATAATGGGCTCAAGTTTGGGGTAGTTGTTATTGCCGACCAGGATAACTGGGGCATTGCGCAGGTCTCGGGTTGGGTTTTCACCGTAGTAGCGCTGGTTTTCATAATCGCGCAGGTACCACCAGAATGGGTAGGTGGTTTCGTTATCGAAGGCAATATCGATTCCCAGACCATCCGTGGTTCGATAGGAGATCTCCTCGATCTGGTCAAGGGCATCCTTGATCCCTCTGCCACCATGAGCATAAACCAGGTATTCGGTTGGCTCATCATAATTGATATAGGCTGCCATGATCGCAGTATGGCTGGTAAGCAGCACCAGGACAAGCAGGATAGAAAGGGCAGCACTGATCCAAAATTGGCGGGGAAGCCAATCTCTGGAAATTTTCCACAGCAGATAAGCGCTGAGTCCTGCAATTAAAATTGCTGACAGGAAATTTCCGCTGGCTTGCAGCTGGTAAAGTTCCTGGCCCTGGAAGGGGGGATTGGAAGACAGCAGGGAACCCAGGGCACCAATAAAGCCGGCCAGGAAAATTAGGCAGAGGATAAGCATCAACCAGCCTCTCTTCTTGAGAAACGCTTCACTGTCGAAGTTAGCCATCAGCTGCTGGAATCCATAGGCGGAGAGCAGGATCAGCGGGAAGGCGATATGGACGGTCAGCCAGGGCATTTTTTCGCCTGCAATGGGGTAGGCTATCAAGCTGGTCAGGGACCAAAAGGCTAACAGTGCGAACACAGGCGCCCGTTTTGAATCTGCTTCTGAATTTTCCAGTTCTACATCAACATCGCTGGGCCGCTTTCCTCTCAGACGGCTAATGCCAACCCCCAGTGCGGTTTCTGCAGCACCCAGGGCAGGGAGATATTCGTAAATTGGGATTTGGATCAGCCAGTAATAGTACCAGGGCTGGCTGCCGCGCTCGACAGCCTGCTGCTCGAGCCAGTAGCCCAGCGATCCTACCAGACCGGTGAAAAAACCGGTCCCGTTGGTGAACACAGTTGTGTAAAGAATTGTGAATGGTATATAGAAAACCGCAGCACTTATCAGCCATACCCGGCGGTTCCAGGCCAGGCCGATCAGGATCGAGATCGCGCTCAGGATCAGGATGATGATGCCGGTCCTGACCATACCGTACGATGAATAATCGAGTGGATTCCACCCCAGTATTCTGGCAGGAAAGGGAGCGAGCTGCGGTAGAACCAGGGTGCCAAGCAGCAGCAAAGCGCTGAAGGATGGGAGAACTTTGAGATTCCGCCATTGATATCCGGTGACTGCTGCAATCAGGGACACCAGTAAGCTCAGACCTGACAGAGCCATTGGCAGTGCGGTCATTGGATTCAAGCCCGCAGGTTCTTCTCCGGCAAGTGGGAATTCAGGGGCTGCAGCTTTCGCGAACAGGCTGGCAGCCAGGAAGACACCAGCCAGAATGATCCCAGCCTGGAAGACTTTCTTCAGTCGCAGGCGAGGCCAAGCAGCTTTGTGAAGGTCGCTGATGAATACCAGACCCAGGAAGATCATAGCCTGGGCGGTGTAAATGAATGCTGTTTCCTTGGCCGTGAAATGCAGCACAGTAGCAGCAGTCAGCCAGTACAGGAACCGGGGCTGGCTGGTTTCCAGATAGCGCAGGATGGCCCAGATGCTGACAACCCCAAATAGCACTACAAAAGCTTCATTACGTGTATAGCGTCCGTAATAAAGCAGGAAGGGAGAAATCAGGAACATCAAAGAAGCTGCCAAGGTTCCCCATCTGCCCAGGTAGCGGCGGTACCTCCAGAGGAAGATAATAGCTGCCACGCTGGTGATGGCTGCCGGAATCCTGGCTGTGTAGTCACTATCTCCCAGTAAGAAATAAATTAAGGCCAGGAAATGGAATTGAAACGGACCGTGTGTGATAGGGTCGTGGCTGTAACCCATCCCCCGGAACAGCCGCCAGGCGTAATAAACGTGTGAGGTCTCATCATGGCTGATCACCCGGGCACCCAGGTCATAGAATCTGGAAAGCACCGCTAACAGCAAGATGACACCGAACAGAACCATTTCCCAGGAAATGTTCCAATTGGAAAAAATGGGCTTTTCTAACCAGCTGGCATTGCCTTGTTCACTGCCTGTATCCATAACTATCCTTTCTCTTTAATAAAACGCTGCAGCTCTTTGATCTCTTTTTCCTCTAATGGGCGCCATTCCCCTGGCATTAAATCTCCCAGTGTGAGGTTGGCCATCCGGATCCGAATCAAACGCCTGACCTTGAGCCCTGTGCTGTCTGCCATACGGCGCAGCTGGCGTTTTTTACCTTCCCTTAGTATAACTCCCAACCAGACTTCATCTCTATCTTTATGCTCAATCCAGACCTTGGCGGGCATCGTCAGACTTCCATCATCCAGAAAGATACCCTTCCGCCAGGCCTGGAGCTGCTTTTCAGCTGGCAGGGGGGAGACCAGGATCCGGTATTCCTTTTCATGTTCGTAGCGGGGATGGGTGAGCCGGTTGGTGATCTTTCCGTCGTTCGTCATCAAAATCAGCCCTTCACTGTTCACATCCAGCCGGCCGACTGGGTAGAGCCGTCCCGGAAGATCGATCAAGGACCGGACGGTCGGCCTTCGATCCGGTGATGTTACGGCTGAAATCACCCCTCTCGGTTTATGGAGAAGTATGTATTGTTTCTGCTCTGCTTTCGTGATCGGGACCCGGTTGATTGTGATCTCATCCCGTTCTGGATCGGCCTTCATGCCCAGCTCTGCTGGCTTGCCGTTGACCGCGACGCGGCCTTCTTTGATGAGTTCCTCACATTTCCTGCGGGAACCATAACCTGCTTGGGCAAGGATCTTTTGGAGGCGGATATCCATAAAAAATGGTGGGGATGAGCGGACTGACCTAGCGCTGAGCGCTGAGATCAGCCTTTGAGAATCGTTGGTTCTGTGGACTGGGGTAGTTCGTCGATATCCAGCGGAGGAAGTTCTTCGTAAGATGTCAGCCCGAAATATTTCAAGAATTCGGTCGTTGTGCTGTAGAGGATCGGCCGACCTGGTCCTTCCTCCCGGCCGACTTCGTCAATCAGTCCCTTGTTCAGCAAAGTGCGGAGAACTGCATCGCTGTTAACACCCCTGATGGAGTCTATTTGGGGGCGGGTGACCGGCTGCTGGTAGGCGACAATGGAAAGGG
>JARROG010000073.1:0-13131 GCA_037384185.1 Anaerolineales bacterium
ATCACACCAGGCACTTTTTTGGAGGGTGGTTTCTTGGGAGGAGTTGGATCTTGGGAGGTTTTGTCTTCTGGTTCCATCTCTGTAATCCTTGCCAGTCTAACCGGGGAGGAGTTGGGCTATAAAAAAAGCCGTTCCACATGGTGAAACGGCTTTTTTAAGGCGTGGTGGTCTACCGACCGAGGTTCGGGGCCAACCTTTTGATCCGTTTTTTCAAGCTGCTGGATTCCACCTCGTGCATCTTGTCCATCTCATTCAATGACCGGCTTGATTTTCGCCGACGGAGGTGGCCGTGGTAGCCTTTGGTCCGCATGATTTTTCCGCTGCCGGTTTTCCGGAAGCGTTTTGCAGTGGCTTGATGTGTTTTAATTTTATTCTTTCCCATAGTAATTATCCTTTCTCTCAGCAGGCTGTGCCTGAACTTATTTCTTATTTCTTCTTTTTCTTCTTCCCCTCATCGGGGGGCTCTATCTTCCGCAGCAGCTTATTGAGCTCTTTGTTTGCTTCCGAGACGGTAATCTCCCGGGTGGCAGACCATTCTGCGGCAATTTTCTTCTTGATCGTGGTATATGCTCGCTGTTCGGTTGTGTTCAGCTTGTCAGCTGTCCGCTTGCCGTGCAGGTCCCTCAGCAGCGTGCAAAATCCATCCAGTTCTCCGTCGGCGATCACCTGGTTGATGCGGCTCTTGCGGACAGTGTGTTTGCTGTCCATCGCTTCTGCTGGAGATTCCAGGACGGCAAGAGCTTTTTCAAGTGCCTGATCGCTTACTACCCGACGGATGCGTTCCGGATCGAGATCATCTGTGGGGATCCAGTAGGTTCCGTTGCGGGTTTTTACCTTGTAATATTCTTTACTCTCTCCACCCAGGGATTTCTTCTCTTTCCCTTCCACCTGGCCTACACCATGATGAAGATGAGATACCCAATCTCCCTTTCTAAATGTTTTAATTTCCTCTGACATGAATTACTCCAAATTGTCTACGCCAGCCGGAGCAATCATTCAGCCAGCTATTGTAACACAGCTGGTCATGAATTCTTGGTTTTTTCCAGATAGTCTCTCAGTATCCGTTGAATGCGCGGCTGCCTGAGTCTGCGCAGTGCCTGGGCTTCGATCTGGCGGACACGCTCTCTGGATACGCCGACTTTCTCTCCAACTTCTTGAAGGGTATGGCTTTTTCCATCTGGCACGCCATAGCGTAAGCGCAGGATGCGCACCTCACGGGATGGCAGCGCCTCCATCACTTCCTCCAGATGCTCTTTGAGCAAATGCTTGGTCGCGGTTTCGTCCGGCAGAGGAGTTTCTAGATCCTCAACGAAATCTCCCAGGACTGCATCTCCTTCTTTGGTGGTGGGCATTTCCAGGGAGAGCGGACGGCGGGCGACTTTCATCATATACTGGACTTTTTCCGGGGCTTCATCGAGCGCATCCGCCAATTCCTCGATAGTTGGATCTCGCTCCAGCGATTGTTTAAGATCATTCTGCATCCGGAACATTTTTGAGATCTTATCACCCATATGAACGGGAACCCGGATTGTCCGGCCCTGGTCAGCAATTGCCCTGGTAACGGCTTGGCGGATCCACCAGGTCGCGTAGGTGGAGAACTTGTAGCCTCGCAGGTAATCAAACTTCTTGGCAGCCCGCATCAGGCCGATGTTGCCCTCTTGAATCAGATCAAGGAAAGGCACACCACGGCCCATATACTTTTTAGCTACGCTGATGACCAGCCGGGAATTGGCTGTGATCAGGTGGTCGAGGGCTGTCCACTCATCCTCAATCATCTGGTGAAGCTCTTCCCGTCGTTCTTCGGGGACATTACCGCGAGCCAATTCTTTCCGGGCTAACCGGCCGCGTTCAATGCGCTTGGAAAGCTCTTTTTCCTCGTCTTTAGAGAGCAGGGGAATGCTGGCAGCTTCCTTGAAATAAAGCTCGATCAAGTCGTTGGTGTCTATGCTGGAGAGCTGGTTTTCAAGGTCTTCTTCAATCTCGTCCTCGTCTTCCAGCTTTCCGTTATCGCCCTCGTCACTGAAGATTGCCTCCATCTCCTCTTCATCATCCTCTTCCAGGTAGGGAATTTCCTCTTCCAGGAGAGAAGCGAAGGCTTTTTCAAGGCTGGAGACATCTTTTTTAGCATCCGGAAAGTAATTCAGGATGTTCGAGAAGGTGACATATCCCTGGGAGTGTCCCAGTTCTATCAATTCGTTGATCGGATTTAACAGGTTTTTGTTTTCGGTTTTGGGTGTGGTAGGTGTGGTTTTGCCCATAGATTTGAGTTGAAACGATTCATAGTTGATAAAGGTTAGTAGGGCAGTTCGGAACCTTGAAAGCAACAACGCCGGAAGCGGGTGAGTCTCTTCTCAACCCACTCTCCGAGTCTCTTGACCTGGTTTCAATCAGGTTCAATCACTTTTATCTTCAGCAGGAGAGCTTGCAGGTTGTCCTTTTTTATGACGATATACGATCCGGCCCCGGGAGAGGTCGTAGGGGGACATCTCAACAGTTACTCGATCGCCAAGCAGGACACGGATGTAGTATTTCCGCATTTTACCAGCGAGATAGGCCAGGATTTCATGCCCGTTATCCAGTTCAACCAGGAACTGTGTTCCTGGAAGCGCTTTGACGATTGTTCCTTCCATTCTTATTTTTTCTTCTTTTTTTGCCATGCAGTCCCTTGTTTATTCTGTGACTGATGAGCGCTGAGGGAGTTCCCTCCCGGGAATCCCCCAGAGCTCGGATCGTAATCAATCTTTAGTATGACCGAATGCCTTGTTTCTTTTGCCTTCTCTTGTTTGCCAGACGGCGCTTGCGCCGGCGAATCGCTTTCTTCCGCTGAATGCGGCTGAGTTCGCTCTTGGAAACAAACCATCTCTTGCGGCGGACAGTGCTTAGCACACCGCTGCGGGAGACTTTCTTCCTGAAGCGCTTCATCATTTGCTTCTGCGATTCATTAGGTCGGAGTTCTACTCGTACAGCCAAGACTTCTCACATCCTTTCTTTTTGGCACTCACACAGAAAGGGCGAGACCTAGGATTCTCACCCTTTTGTGAAAAGTGGCCTGAAATTTGGTTTTTTTCGCTTATATTTCAAAGCACGTGGATCTTTCCACGCTTGCCTATCTCCACCCTAGTATACCGCTAAAAACTTACAATGCAATATAAGAAGTAAATAAAAAATTACAAAATGCTTACATTGACGGTTGTTTTTAGCCATGCTAGAATGTTTTTATGGACTATCAAGCTGATTCGGAGCCTTTTTCAGAAAAAATGCCTTCCGGGGAGATTTCTTTCTTGCCTGGCAGTCTGCAGTGGGACAGGCTGATCGATGGTCTTCCTCTGGGGGTGTTCATTGTATCTGGAAGGGGAGAAAATGTAAAGTTCAACGAAAAGTTGGGACAGCTCTTGAATTTAGAATCAGCCGCCAAGCTGGATGAGGGGGAATTGTGGGACCGCCTTCGTTTGCTGGGCGCGGATCGTAGGAAGCTGGACCAGAAGATCAAGTCAGCCAGGGAGGGGATAGCAAAGGGGGCTGGCCCCCAATTCGATTTCCTTGCCAGGACAGGGCAGCACCTGGATATCACCCTTTTTGATATACCAGGAGAGGATTCCCAGAAAGCAGATTATGGTGGCTGGATTCAGGATATCAGCAGTCAAACTGCCCAGCACAACGCTGAGATTGAAACGCTGGTTGAGATTTGCGGCACTACCCGGATTGCGGCTGCTGGAGCGGCAGGTAATTTGGAAGCTTTGGTAGAGAATCTGCGGAAATGGAATCCGGATGTCGCAGCTGAAGTTTTAGTGTCCACGGTGGCTGAGATGGACCAGGTCCAGGCTTCCCTGGACCTGGCTTTAGGGTATGCTGCTTTGATCCAGAAGCTCTCCATCTATCGCCAACCGGTCATGATTGCTGAACTGCTGGCAGACTTGCTGGTTGAGCAGGAACAAGTGAATGTCCGGACAGCGAATAATTCCCAGTCAATTCATGAGCTGCCCCCGGTCGAAATTGATCCAGCGCTCACCAAACTGGCCGTGGAAGAGCTGCTAGATGAGGTTCTGCGCCATAACCCAGCGGGACTGCAGATCGATGCAGTCCTGGTTGCGGGAGATGATAGTCTGGTGTTGAAATTCATCAGTCCCCGGACCCTTCCGCTGCCAGGTTTGGGAACAGGAGAAGACAGCCGCCAACAGTCTGCTATGCCCATTAAACTGCGCTTGGCACGGGAGATGCTTGCATCTCAGGGGGTCAAAATTGTTATCCATGATCGCCCGCTTCCGGAGCGCGGTGGAGCTGATCTGGAAATCCATTTTCCTTTAGCGGAGTCCTTCCAACAGTCAAAAATCAATCTGGAGCATGGCGACCAGGATGCTGCGCTGCAAGGCAGGATTCTGCTCGCTGAAGCCCAAGCTGATGTTCAAGTCCGCCTCCGAGAGGAACTGCTTTCAGAGGGGTATCGGGTCGATCTGGCAGGCGGCGGAAGCACAGCCTTGGATATGGTTCAAATGCTGAACCCCGACCTGGTGATCCTGGCCAGGAATTTACCCGGCATGGATGGCTTGTTGGTGACGCAGGGTATCCGGCGCTGGTCGTCGGTTCCGATCATCATGATCAGCGGCCGCAGTGACAGGGATGATCAGCTCTACGCCTACCGCCTGGGGGTGGATGACTACCTTCAGAAACCTCTCCTTGTAGAGGAACTCTTAGCAAAAGTCCGGGTATTTCTCACCAGGCAGCAAAAACTTACTCAGGCCAGTCTGCCTGAGATTTATGAGTCGGGATCGGTACGGATCGACCACAGCCTTCGTCAGGTCTGGATCAGAGGGAAGCTGGTTGAGCTCACACCGATTGAGTACAATCTCCTGCTTTATTTGTCCCGTCAGGGCAGACAGATTGTGACTTATGAGCAGCTGATGGAAAGCGTCTGGGAAGGTCCTGAAAAAGGTACCCGGCAGGGTTTATTCGTTCACGTCCGGCGTCTGCGAAAGAAGATCGAATTGGACCCCAAGGAACCTAAAATTGTCAAAAACAAGTGGGGCGTCGGTTATGTATTTAATCCTTGACCGGGGTCTGTAAATTGACAAAAGGTTCAAAGTTTGTCATAATCTGAACGGAACTGCGCCAGTTCCCTAACAGAAGCTAGACGATTTAAACGGAAGATCCAGCGGGTTTCTACCAGTCATCTGTGAGGAAAATCCGTGATTTATCATTAGATGCGGGAGAATAGAAGAAGGGATTTATGGAGAATGAGAAGCAAGTACCAGAACAAGAGAATGACCCCCAAACGGAAGAAAGCACAAGCGAACAGCCTGGTTGGTTCCAGGAATTTGTCGATCACTACGATGTAGACAAACCCCAGCAAGGTGAAATGCTCACCGGGACTATCCTGGACATTCAGGAAGGTTCCATCCTGCTGGATGTGGGTTTAAAGCGGGATGCAATCATCCCAGGCCAGGATCTGGACCGGGTCGATGATGAGATCCGGGAGAATCTGGCCGTGGGAGATGAGATCACTGTCGGAGTGATCCGGACACCGCTTGGGGATGATGACTTATTGGTATCCCTTCAAAAGGGCCTTGCCCAGAAGACCTGGAAAAAGGCAGAGGAATTATTAGAGAACGATCAGCTGATCGAACTGCAAGTAGTGGATCAGAACAGGGGCGGCCTGCTGGTAGCGTTTGAGAACCTGCAGGGATTTGTCCCTAATTCGCACATCCCTGCAATCCACAGGGGTACCAGCACACAAAAAGCAGGTGAGATCAAAGGGGAAATGATCGGTCAGGCCCTGGCGGTTAAAGCGATCGAAGTCAACCAGAAGGACCGCAGGCTGGTATTTTCCGCCCGAGGTGCTCAGAAAGACCAGCGTAAGAAACGGTTGGAGGAGCTGGAAGTGGGTCAGGTGATCAAATCCCGGGTCGTTAATGTGGTCGATTTCGGTGTGTTTGTAGATCTTGCGGGTCAGCTTGAGCCGCAAAGCTCTACTTCCCAATCCCTGGCAGAAACTGGCAGAGAAATATAAGATAGGAGATCTCGTTGAAGGCGTGGTGGTATCGGTGCTGGACTTTGGCGCGTTCGTCGAAATCGAGGAAGGTCTCCAGGGTTTGGTTCACGTCAGCGAGATCGGCTACGCCAACCCAGAGGATCCTCAAGCTGTTGTCAGAAAGGGAGATCCGGTCCTGGTCAAGATCCTGAGCATCGAACCTGAACGTGAGCGCTTGTCGCTCAGCATGCGACGTGTGCCTGTTGCCGAGCAGATGGAATGGATCATGAATTTGGAGGATGCCTCCGAAGCAGCTATTTTAGATAGTGACAGTCCCCAGGAAGCCCTTACCGGGGAGCAAAATGAGAAACCCTCCTCTGAATCACCGGAGGATGGCGATGAGGCAGGCGACGAACAGGCAGCCGACGAACAGGCAGCCGATAACGAGGCAGCTGATGAAGAGACAGCTGATGAAGAGACAACCAAAGATGACCCAGCCCCAGAAGAGACAGGCAGTGAAGACTCTGACACCGGAAAGTCAGGATCGGGGGAAGAGGAAAGTGCCCCTGAGCCGGATAGTGATGAGGTTGACGAAGAACAGGAATCAGAAACAAACGGTGATGAGGAAACGGATTAACTCTGGTCTTCGGGCTGTTTGAGCACCCTGATCGGAATGGCTGACCTGTCAAGTTCAGCCATTTTTCTTTAACGTTAACGGCGGTTGGATCGCAGCACCGCTTAGCCCTTTTTGGACTCCGTGATAGTCCTCGAGATCTCTTCCGCAATCACAGATTTCTCCTTGGAGGCATTTGAGGCAGCAGAAACTGCGCCGGCCTGCGGTGAACGGCTTCCAGCGAATCTCCACACCGCAACCATCGCACCAGAGTGTATCACGATAGCGTACCATTCGACACCTCCTTATGCTGGATGGCTTCGAAGTAGTTCTGTATTGTCCTGGTAGGGTCTGATATGATTAGAAATCCGCCCGGAACTGCTGCAAGAGCAATCCAGGCTGATTGTGAGATCGTCGCTGGTTAAATGATAGCAAATCAGGAGATTAAGTTCAAGCCGCCGGTCAGATATTCAGCCAGCGGGTGACTGTCTCGGGGAGGTCTGCCAGTGTGCCTTGCTGGATGGTGCATTTTGGCAGTGAATTCAGGAAGTAAGGTCCGTAGTTCTTGCTAAGCAGCCGTTTGTCAAAGGACACGACCACACCAACATCCTGTTTCGATCGGATCAGCCTTCCGAAACCCTGTCGAAAGCTGAGGACGGCTTCAGGCAGCATGTACTCCTGGAAAGAGTCCTGGTAGGTTTCCGATCTGGCAGCAACGACCGGATCTGAGGGCACCTGGAATGGAAGTTTCGCAATCGCCAGCACCGAAAGATCCTGGCCGGGGATATCGACACCTTCCCAGAATGAACGGGTTCCCAGCAAGACAGCCTGTTCCGCATCTCGGAAACTGCGGAGCAGAGCATGGGGCGAGGGTCCGCTTCCCTGTTCGTAGACAATGATACCCTCCCGCGCGAGCGGACCGGTAATGGCGTTGGCAGTTTCCTGGAGCTGGCTGTAAGAGGTGAACAGCACCAGGGTACGACCTCCAGTTGCCTTGCAGAGCTCTACCAACCCCCTGTTCAGCTGCAGTTGATGGCCCCGGTTATCAGCAGGTTCAGGGATGTCTTCGACCAGATACAGCAGTGCAGCGTTCTGGTAGTCAAACGGTGAACCAAGTGCCAGGACCTCGGCGTCGTCAGCCTGCAGCCGGCTTCGTAAATAATCAAAACTCCCCGCTGTTGTCAACGTGGCTGAGGTGAGGATCACTGCCCGCTTTTCATACCAGATGTGGCGCTCCATCAATTCACCGATATGGAGGGGCGCCGCCTGGATGGCAACTGCCGGGCGTTGAGGGTGGGATTCAATCCAATAGATCATGTTGGGATCCGGCTCGAACACCATGTTGTCGATATTGATATACATTTCGTCAAGTTCCCGGGAAGCTTCCCGGAGGTCAGTGAGCACGGCTTCAGATTGAGGGTTCTCTTGCTGGTCCTTACCCTGTAGTTCGTTAATGGCTTCCCAGAGTTTTTGGATATCCTCCAATAAACCGTAAAGAGACTGCCGGGCATGATCCCAGCCTGCCTCCAATTCATCCCAATCCGCTCCTGTGCGGTGGATCCCGTAAAAACTGGCAGGGGAATGGGGGGATTCAATCCGCAGCTGTCTGGTGTAGCGGTTGGTCCGTTTGGAACCCGCCAGCCTGTCCAAGAATCCCTGCAGGATCCTGAAGACATCGACCATCCGGCTCGGGGTTTTAAATGAGCGCGAGATGATGGACTGAACCAGCTGATTGAGCGCCCCCTGGTCGGAAGGGGAAAGGGTTGACTCTCCCAGGTTAAGGATCCAGTGGAGAACGCCCTGTTTCTCGTCTCCCAACATTCCCAGCGATCGGCGCAGTAAAGATTGAGATGTGTAGAAGCTCAGAGCGTTGGTGGTAGCACTTTCCAGGTGGTGAGCTTCATCGATGATCAAAGTATCGTATTCAGGCAGCACCCGGTTTCCGGTTGCTACGTCGGCGAGCAGCAGGGCATGATTGACAACGATAATATGAGAGGAATGGGCTCGCTGCCGGGCCTGATAAAACGGACACCGTCCCCCGGTTCGTTTCAAACAGCCTTCTGTGGAGCAGTCCTCATGATCGGCTGAGACCCGATTCCAAACCCGCCTTTCCCGGAAACCATTGAGGTTGATCTCCCCCCGGTCACCGGTCAGACTGGTTTCCAGCCAGACAAGGATCTTCCCCAAAACGCGCATTTCATCTGCAATTTTGGGTTTGCTTTTCCGAAGAACCTCGAGGTGGTGGGGACAGAGGTAGTTCGAGCGGCCTTTGAGCACACTTGCCCGGCAATCCAGGTTGAGAGTTTGGAGCAGTAAGGGAATGTCTTTGCTGATCAGCTGATCCTGAAGATTGATTGTGTTGGTGGAAACCACTACCCTGTGCTGGTTTTTCGAAGCCCAGAGGGCTGCGGGAATCAAGTAAGCCAATGATTTGCCGATCCCTGTCCCTGCTTCGATCAGGATGTGCCTTCCTTCAGAGATCGCCCTTGTGGCCGCTCGGAGCATTTCCTGCTGTTCTGAGCGGTTTTCGTAATTCGGAAATTCCTTGTGAAAGGGTCCTCCTGGCTCAAGCAAGCTGGCGACCTCATCTGGATCGATACCCTTCAAGTTTTCCCGGGGATCCAGAGGTAAGGACTCTTGAGGCGCCGGCTGGGTTAAGAAAGGATTTTGGTAAGGTTGGATCTTGGCAGTGGGGTCAGCATCGAGCCTCTGCTGCAATGCCCATTGGAAGGGAAGTGTTCCTTCCCAACGGGTATTTCCAGCCAGTCTGACGATCTCGCCCAGTGTTGCCAATGGCAGTTCCAGAATGCTGCTGAACATGATCTCGTAAATCGCCTGAGTTACCCGGGCATCGTCCAAAGCCCTGTGAGTTGCTCGCTCCGGCACTCCCAGCACCTGCCCCAGGGCGCGTAAATTGTAGCGGCCTTCTGTAGGGAGGATCACAGCTGCCATCTCGTAGGTGTCGATCGCCGGATTTTGCTTGAAAGCGCCGGCAGCTCGCAAGAAAGAGAGATCGAAGCTGACGTTGTGACCAATAATCGGCAGATCTTCGGGGGCTGCAGAAGAGCCAAAATTATGGAGCTCCTGGCGCAGGAAGTTGTCCAGATCCTGCAGAGCGTCCTCAACTGGGAGAGCTTGATCTCCCCTGACCATAGCGGGAGTGATCCCTGTCAGATCGCTGATGAATTTTGGGATGGGGATCCCCGGATTGACCAGTTGAGAGAATTCTGCTTCCTTCCCGCCACTTGAGAACAAAACAGCGCCGATTTCGATGATCTTATCGTTTGAAGAATCCAGTCCGGTGGTTTCAAGGTCTATTACTAACAGTGGTTTTTCTGTCATTAAGCGTTCTATCCTGCTGGGTAGGTAGTGGTAAGAGGATGGTCAAAAAACTTGGCGTTCAGTTTGGAACACAGGCGCTCAGCTGCGGCCGAAAGCCTGGATGATCCTGGCCATATGTTTAGCGCCTTTGAGATAAAGGTCGATCCGTATGTTCTCGTCCGGCGCATGGGCATTTCCACCTGGATAGCCGATCCCAGTGGTGGCAACAGGTAGGCCCAGGGTATGCACAAAGGCATAATTTGGTCCGGAGCCTCCTATCAGGGGAACGAGCTGCATTTTTTCTCCAAACGCTTCCTGAGATGTGTCAACCACCAGCTTCACAAAAGGATCATCCGGATCTGTCCGGGCTGGCGGTCCACCTCCCAGATATTCGATCTGGACATCCGGAAAACCTTCGCGGTCGAGGTGGGTTCGCAGCTGGCTGAGTACGTCTTTGGGTCTTTGGTTTGGAACCAGCCGGAAATCTACCTTGGCGGATGCTCTGGCAGGCAGGATGGTCTTAGCGCCAGGACCTTGATACCCAGCTGTCAAACCGCAGATTGTACAGGTTGGTTTGAATACCTCCGCAATATGGAGGGATGTCTCATTGGGATACTCTTCCAGGAAATTTGCGATGCCATACTGGTCCCGGTATTCCTGACTGACTGGTGGAAGCTCTGAGAGCAGCTGAATATCGCGTTCGCTAGGCGGGATGATCGGGTCATAGAATCGGGGGAGGCGGATAGTCTCGTCACTGTCCTTAAGGCTGTTCAGAGCCCAGATCAACCGCCAGGCTGCGTTGGGGAATATGGAACCTCCCAATCCAGAATGGACGTCTTTTTGAGCGGTTTCCAGAGACAGCTCTACGTAACAGATCCCTCTCAGACCAAGATATTGGAGAGGGATATCTCGATAATCGACTCCTCCAAATTCCCAGATGCAGGCATCCGCTTTCAACAGCTCTTGATGGGATTCCACAAAATCCGGCAGATGAACACTGCCGGTCTCTTCTTCCCCTTCCAGAATGAATTTGATGTTGCAAGGCAGCTGGCCCAACACTTCGAGCAGAGCGTCAATGGCGTGCAGCCTGCTGACGAAATGTCCCTTGTCATCGCTGACGCCCCGGCCGAAAAGTTTTCCATCGCGCTCTTCCGGCTGGAAAGGCGGTGAGGTCCAAAGATCCAGAGGTTCCGGGGGTTGAACATCATAATGATTGTAGATCAGCAAGGTGTTTGGGGACTTACCAGAGCACTCTCCGAATACCACTGGATATCCATCTGTTTCGTATAGCTTAACAGTAAAGCCTCGCGCCCTAAGCATTTCTGCAGCCATCTGGGCCGCTTCTTCCATCCCCAATCCCCGGGCGGCGACGGAAGGCTGGGCGCAGAACGTTTTCAATTCCTGAAGGCTATTTTGAAGGGCAGCCTCCAGGTAGCTGTCAATTTCTGAATAATCAAACATGGAGTTTACTCCTGGAGCATGGATTGAATTCTGGCGACGATCAGGTCCAGCGCGACAGTGTTATAACCCCCTTCTGGAATGATTACATGAGCGTAGCGCTTGGAGGGCTCCACGAATTCCAAATGCATGGGCCTGACTGTTTGAAGATACTGGCGGATGACGCTTTCTGTTGTCCGGCCGCGTTCCTCAATATCCCTTCGCAGCCGGCGAATGAAGCGAATATCCGCATCCGTATCCACGTAGATCAGCAGATCAAATAGCTTACGCAGCTCCGGCTCAGCGAAGATCAGGATCCCTTCGACCACTAGAATCTGGTGGGGAGTGATCGGTGTGGTGTTCCCGGTACGGGTGTGGGTCTTGAAATCGTAGTGAGGCAGCTGAATGGTCTGGCCGGCTTTGAGCTGATTGATATGGTCGATCAGTAATTCCGTCTCCAGGGATGACGGGTGGTCAAAATTATACTTCGCTCTTTCTTCCTGAGAGAAACCTTCCAGTTCCCGGTAGTAAGCGTCGTGGGGTAAAAAGGAGATCTTTTCAGGGCCAACAGACTTCAGGATGTAATCTGCGATGGTAGTCTTTCCAGATCCTGTTCCGCCAGCAATACCAATGACAAGGGAAGGTTTTTGTGTACTCATCTTGGCTGTATTATACTTGAATGAGGTTCATTCAGTTTAGCAATTAACGCGCTTGGTCACAATCCCTGTCCAATTTTGGGTGTGGTGAATTCTATTTCAGCAACGCTGGTTATTGTCCAGAGCAGGGAACGCAACAAATTCAGGAAAAGAACGTATATTAATTATTGATACAGCAAGGAGAATATACTGATGAAGAAAGCAATCCTTCTTTCGATTTTGATCGCCACCGTTTTACTCGCAGCAGCTTGTACTGCGGGACCGAATGATCTCCGCAACACGCCAGATGAGGATGGAGATGTGGCTGGATTCTGGCAGGGACTCTGGCAGGGATTTATATCCCCCTTTGCGTTTGTGATTTCCCTGTTTTCAAAGAATATCACTGTCTTTGAGGTTCACAACAACGGTACCTGGTACACCTTCGGGTTCCTTTTGGGCGCCTCGATGATCTTTGGAGGTTCCGGAGGTGGAGCTGCCAGCCGAAGGAAGCGCAGAGACTGACAGCGCCAGGCAATTCGGGTTAATTTTCTATATGCAGGGGTGAATCTGGCGGTTCTTCTGCCATTTTACCCAGCAGCTGGCTCTTTTGATACGCTGCCCAGACTGCTTTGGAGAGGATGGTCCGCATCCCGCCTTTTTCCAGTTGGTAGATAGCTTCCGCACTGGTCCCGCCCGGTGAGGTGACCATATTGCGGAGCTGGGCCAGGTGCAGGTCAGATTGCTCAGCAAAATTGACAGAACCCTTCAATGTCTCCAGCACAATCAAACGGGCGTCCCGCCGGGAAAAACCGAGGTGAACAGCTGCATCCACCAACGCTTCGGCCAGCAAGAAAACGTATGTTGGGCCGGTACCGCTGACTGCGGTTGCCATGTTAAGGGCGTCCTCATGTCCCACATATAGTTCTTTGCCCATAGCTTCCAGGATGACCCGGGCTTGCTCGCGTTGAGCTTCAGATACATCAGATGAGCCGGTCCAGACAGTCATTCCGGAGCTGATCTGGGCAGGTGTGTTGGGCATAGCGCGGATGACCGCTTTATGTGCTAAACCTTTCTGAAGGGTGCTGATCGGCATTCCAGCAACAATTGAGAAAACCAGGCTTTTTGATGGCACCTTGCCTTACAAGCTCTGGAAAACCTCC
>JARROG010000074.1:0-12378 GCA_037384185.1 Anaerolineales bacterium
TT
This sequence comes from Anaerolineales bacterium, assembly GCA_037384185.1. GTDB lineage: Bacteria > Chloroflexota > Anaerolineae > Anaerolineales > UBA11858 > B10-G9. The sequence continues at coordinate 3 of JARROG010000074.1, forward strand.
GATTTTGCACAGCAGATTTTAAGTATATCTTCAATAACCAATTGATATTCATATTATTATATGGCCGATTAATTTTGAACAATATTTGCATTATTTTTTAAGATGATTTTATCATCAAATTGGAGTTCGCGGAACTGTTCAACTAAATGTTTCCTGAGTTAAATTATAGAAATGATTTCTATGGATAATAAATTAAAGATACCTTTATCGATAGTGCTTGGAGGATACATATTCAGTATAGGATTTTGCTTCTTTTGGTATTGGCTAAATGGTTTTAGTTTTCTTAACCCAACCCGTTCCATTGTTTTTTATGTCTTAGATATTGCTATTATTATATTTCCTATAACTGTAATATATTTTTTTATATCGTTATTGATTTGGTCTGCTAGATCACTTCAAAATCTTTGGACAACCTTTTTTCTTGTATCAATAATAACGTTATTAACCTCCACATTAATTCCATACAGCTATTATGCAAGTTATCAAATTGAAAGAGCTAAAGAAAAAGGAATATCTTCTATAGTATTTGATAGAGGCGGAAATATTCCTGATCTCAGACCGTCCAGAACTTCTCAAAGAGGCGGATTGTCCCTTTCTGCTCCCGCAAGGAATTCCAGAATGGCTGTCCCCGCTGGTGACAATTGTCCCGGCTCAGCTGTTCAGTTATCACCTTACCGTGGTAAAAGGCTATGACCCTGACACTCCCCGTGGTTTAACAAAGGTAACTCGGACCCGCTAAAGAAGGCAGACGAAAGTCAAACTCCATGGAAAATTCCAAAAACAGCTTCACACTCAGCCAGCACATCCGGAATATTCAAAGCTCTCCCACCCTCTCATTAAATGAGACTGCCAACAAACTACGGGCAGATGGGGCACCGGTGATCAACCTCGCGATCGGGGAGCCGCTTAACGACTGCCCCCAGGAAGCGGTTGCCCGGGCCCGGGACAAATTAGAAAGCCGAAAGATCAAGTACAGTCCGACCAGCGGCAACAAAGATCTAAAGGAAGCTATTCGAAACTATACAGAAGAGTATTACGGTCGTAACCCTGCCCTCTCAAATATCACAGTGACGGTAGGAGCTAAACAGGCTCTCTTCAATCTGCTCCAGGTGCTCCTTGACCCGCAGGATGAGGTCATCCTTTTTCAGCCGTATTGGGTAAGTTATCCAGAGATGGTCAAGTTAGCCAGGGGAAAGCCTGTCCTGGTGGCTACGGATGAGAACTTTTTCCCAGAAATGGAAAACGTGCTCTCAGCAATAACCGGAAGGACCAAGGTAATCATTCTCAATTCTCCCAACAACCCAACCGGCGCTGTATATCCTACCGAGCTGATCGCTGCCCTGGTGGATCTCTGTGAGACTAAGAATATCTTTCTGGTTCTGGATGACATTTACCATCAGTTGGTTTTTGAGCCAGCCGAGTGGGTTCCGGGCTATGTGTTCACATCCCAATCCATTGACAAGTCTCACCTGATCATCGTCAACGGAATCTCGAAGACCTACGGGATGACGGGGTTCCGCATCGGTTGGGCAGTCGGGCCTGGTGCAGTCATCCAAGCAATGAATAAAATCCAGAGCCATTCCACGTCCGGTGCATCCAGCCTCCTTCAAGAAGCTGCTCTGGGAGCTCTGACCGAAGGAGCGGATACTCTGGCGAAATTAAGGAAGCTGATCCGAACGAATCGAGATATCTTGATCAGCGAGTTAAAGAAAATCAATGGTATCAAGATCCATCCACCCGGCGGCACATTTTATTGCTTTCCAGATTTTCGAAACTTGACAGGAGATTCCCAACAGCTGGCTGCCCTGCTGCTGGAGAAAGCCTTCCTGGCGACTGTTCCTGGCGCTGCATTCGGCCAGGAAGGATTCCTGAGGATGAGCTACACCTGTACAACCGAACAAATTCTGGAGAGCGCGAGGAGAATCCGCTGGGCAATCGATCCAGATTCACCCCAGGAAATCTCTATTGCCGGAAAGCTCTATCATCGAACCTGGGAGATTACCTAACTTATGAATCCTGCTGAAAATAGCCCGGCCGAAGGTAACGCTGAGATCAATCAAAGTGCCTTCGGCCTTGAGTATCTGGGGTTATCTGGCTTTCGCAAAGCATACTGGAACCTAACTAAACACGACTACTATCAGGAAGCTCTCCACCGGAGAGAAGCTGTCCTCTCCGCCCATCAGGCTCTGGTTGTCCGATCCGGAGATCGCACTGCCCGCTCAGCAAATGACAAATTCATTGTACGAGAGGAAAGCTCACAAGAGGACGTCTCCTGGGGTGAATATAATATCCCCTATGATCCCGGGGATTTTCAACAGGTCTTCGAGAGAATGAAGGAGTTTCTGAACGGCAAAGACCTATTCATCCAGGATGGGATCGCGGGCGCGAGCCCTGCTCCCCAGCTTCCCGTCCGGGTGATCACTACCTGGGCCTGGCAGGGTTTGTTCACCAGAAATATGTTCCTGACGGACCAACAAATTATCGGTCAAGCCAATTTCGAACCCCAATTTACAGTTTTATCCGTTCCGGAATTCCAGGGGAATCCGGACGGCGACCACCTAAACAGTGAAACTTTGATCCTGCTCGATTTTGCGAGGCGCTTGGTCCTGATCGGCAATACCGGTTATGGAGGAGAGATCAAAAAATCCATTTTCACAGCTCTCAACTATTATCTGCCCAAGAAAAAAATCTTAACCATGCACTGCTCAGCCAATGTAGGAGAGCGAGGGGACACTGCTCTTTTCTTTGGGTTGTCAGGGACTGGAAAGACGACCCTGTCAGCTGATCCGGATAGAAAACTGATTGGGGATGATGAACACGGGTGGGACGCTGATGGAGTTTTCAATTTCGAGGATGGATCCTATGCCAAGGTGATCGATCTCTCTCCTCAGGCCGAGCCAGATATTTTCCACTGCACCCAGTCCTATGGAACCATCCTGGAAAATGTCATCCTGGATCCTGACAGCGGTGAAGCAGACCTATCTAATGCCTCCCTGACCCGGAACACGCGGGCATCCTATCCGCTGAAATATATTCCGTATATGCTGCCGTCCAAACGAGGCGGCCATCCTGAAAACATCATTTTTTTGACTTTTGACGCGAACGGGGTGCTGCCGCCAATTGCCAGGCTAACCCATCACCAAGCCCTTTATCACTTCATTTCTGGATATACATCCAAAGTCGGAGGAACTGAGGCCGGGATAGGAGAAGCGCCGGAATTGACCTTCAGCGCCTGCTTCGGAGCACCATTCATGGTTTTCCACCCAGCCTACTATGCTCAGCTGCTCAAAGAAAACATGCAGAAGCACGATGTAAAAACCTGGCTGCTGAATACTGGATTGGTCGGCGGTCCAGCAGGGATTGGCTCCCGGATCAGTATCAAATTTTCCAGGGCCATTCTGACTGCGGTTCTCAACGGCGATCTCGCTGAAGCCACCTATGAACAGGATCCCTGGTTCGGATTTGAGGTCCCACAATCTTGCCCAGGCGTTCCGGCCGAGATCTTGAACCCAGCCGCCTCCTGGGATGATCAGGAAGCATACCGGCGCACTATCAAGACATTGGTCTCTAAGTTCAACGAGAATATGGATAAATACCGCGATTCAACTCCCCCGGAAGTACTGCGAGCTGGTCCAAATTAGGACACAGCTGCCGGGGTCTAATTCGGATTTGCCGATCCAATCAGGGAACGATTCCTTCTACCAACAAATCCTTGAATTTTGTCAGCAGGCGCACCGGGAGCTTGCCCTCGATATGAACTCCCTCGTACTGATTGGTGATTGAATGGACCTGGCCTTCCTGGTGGAAGAGCGAGATCAACCCTCCTTTGCTATACGGCAGCTCTACCACGACCGAGCGAAAGGATTCATACAGCTTTTTCCTGATCGTTTCCAAGAGAACCTCAATCCCATCACCCCGCAAGGCAGAGATCGCCACCGCGTCAGAAAAAGCACTCAGGGTATTTTGAGCCTGCTGCGGATCCTCCAGCCGATCAATCTTATTGAGCACCGGGATGGTCGGGATAGATTCAGCCTGGATCTCTTTCAGTGTTCCATGAACAGCTTCGACCTGGGCCATTGCCTGAGGGTGAGTGACATCCACCACGTGGAGCAGCAAGTCTGCTTCAGCAATCTCTTCCAAAGTTGCTCGGAAAGCAGCTACCAAAGTAGTGGGAAGTTTCTGAATAAAACCCACGGTATCCGTAACCAGAATTTGCTGACCGTTGGGAAGTTCTACCCGGCGGGTGGTTGGGTCCAGGGTAGCAAAGAGCTTATTTGCCACATATACCTCAGCGTCCGCCAATTGATTAATCAAGGTAGACTTACCAGCATTGGTATAACCTACGAGCGAGACGATAGGGATCCTGGATTCCTTCCGGCGACTGCGATGGCGCTGGCGGTGCGCTCTGACTTTTTCCAGCTCATCCTTCAAATGGCTGATCCTCCGCCGGATCTCCCTGCGATCGACCTCCAGCTGCGTCTCACCGGGCCCACGCAGGCCAACACCGGCAGTACTTCCAGTTCTGCCTCCGCCGCCACCTGCCTGGCGAACAAGGTGGGTCCAGGCTCTGGTTAGGCGGGGAAGGCGATATTCGTACTGCGCCAGTTCCACCTGGAGAGCACCTTCCCGGGTGTGAGCGTGCTGCGCGAAGATGTCCAGGATCAATGCCGTGCGGTCGATGATCCGGATATCCTGACTGATGATCTCCTCCAGCTCCCTTTGATGGCGCGGGGAAAGCTCATCGTCAAACAGGATCACATCCGCTGCCAATTCATCTGCCAGCGACTTCACTTCTTTCACTTTCCCCGAACCAATAAAGGTCTTTGGATCGGGTGAATTGAGTTTCTGGGTAATTTGACCGACAACGTCAAAACCTGCGGTGTCTGCCAGCCGCTTGAGTTCAGCGAGTGAATTGTCTACCGAGAGCAGCTTGTCAGTATTCTGAAGCTCTACTCCCACCATCAACGCCCGATCCACTCTTGTGTTTACTCTTGATTTATTTTCTTTCATCAAATCCTACGATCCTTTTACGGCGTCCTAATCCAATCTTTCCAACCCTGATATCCAACCCGCGAGTGTCTCACCCACTGCCGCCAGGCTCTCTTGGCTGACTTTATCTGCGGTATCCAGCGTGGTATGCCAATACGGGTAATCAAAATCAATGATGTCTACAGCAGGGATTCCTGCCTCAAGAAACGGAGTGTGATCATCCAGCATGGAAAACTTCTCCTCCGGTATGAATGCGCTGCCGTAGCCCAATTGGGCCGCATTATCCCAAATGGCTTTCCGGAGAGCTTCATCAGAATTCTTTTCATAATAAATTTGAAGGTCGGCATCCCCGATCATATCAACAATGATAACAGCCTGAGGGATTTCCTGGAGCTCCCGCACAAAAGCCCGCGAACCAAGGATCCAGTCCCAATTGTCAATTCCGCCATTATCCTCAGCATCGAAAAATACCAGCCTGACATCAACTGGAAGATCCTTAGGCAGCGACCGTGCTAACTCCAATAAGACCGCAACTCCAGATGCCCCGTCATTCGCTCCAGGAACAGGCTGGTCGCGGAGGGATTGATCAGGATCATGATCTGCTAGCATCCGCGAATCATAATGGGCGCCAAGAAGGATATAAGGGAGTTCCTTTCCCCTGCTGGCTATCAAATTTCGGACAAGTATTCCATTCTGAATCGCTCTTTGTTCTTCGACCTGCCAGCCTGCGAGCTCTAGCTGGTCAGTGATCCAGACGCGGACCTGCTGATGTGCAGGTGTTCCAGTTATTCGCGGTCCCAGGCTTAACTGATACAGAATATCCTGATAAGCCCTTTCGGCTTGAAAGCTATCTACTTCCGCCAAGCCTCTTCTCTCATTAGCAGGGCGGACATCACAGCCAGAGATTGACGCTAAGACGATTATCAGGATTATATTTATTAGCTTATTTTCCCATCTCATAATGCCTATGCGCAATCTCCATACCAAGTATCGGCCCCAAGAGTGATCTGGCTGGTCCAACTATTTTACCATCTCGGCAAATTCCTCTACCCTAGTGAATAAGGATGCGATCCCTCTCAATTCATCCGGTATGAAAATTGCATCCTGTTTGGCATGCATCTTGCAACTTTAGAGGTATCAGGCTATACTTTTTAGGGAGGTTGTTATGTTTCAGGTTCAAAATCAAGAGCTCCGCCCCCAGGTTACCGCCCACCTTGCCCAGACTATGTCCCTGCTGGAGATGCCGGCTACGGAAATTCGCCAGAAGATCCGCACCGAGCTTGCCAACAATCCAGCCCTGGAAATTGTCGAGGAACGGCACTGTTCCACCTGCGGAAGAACATTGATCAATCCCGGGCCCTGCCCCGTTTGCAGCCAGCCATTTGACAATCAGCAAGAAGATCCCATCGTGTTCATCTCCTCTCCTGATGATTTCTCTGGAACCTACAAGGGTTCCAGCACTTCAAGCTCCGCCTACCAGGAGATCTCCTATGACAACCTCGCACCTGCAATGGAGGACCTACCGGCCTATGTACTGCGCCAGATCGCTCCAGAGATCAGAGAGGATGAACGCCTGATCGCAGCCCATATCCTCAATAATCTCACAGAGGATGGTTTGCTGGATGTCCCCCTGGAAGAGATCAGCCAGTTCTATCATGTCCCGCTTTCTAGGGTAACCCGGGTGGCAGATATCATCAAACGCGCTGAACCTACGGGTGTTGGCGCGTCATCTCCCCAGGAAGCGCTGCTGATCCAGCTCGATCTCCTCCGGGAAGACACCCAGGTCCCCCATCTGGCAGAAGAAGCTATCCGCGTTGGACTCAAGGATCTCAGTAAACACAGCTACCGGAATCTAGCCAAAGCAATTAACACTTCCCTGGAACATGCCCAGGAGATCGCGGAATTCATCCGAGCCAATCTCAATCCTTATCCTGGCCGGGCATTTTGGGGGGACCACCGCCAGCCCAGTGACACTCACACCCAGGCTTATCACCAGCCCGATATCATCCTCAAGGAAGTCGAGAACTCTCCCCGCCAGCGAATCATGGTCGAGATCATCAGCCCTTATCGGGGAACATTAAGGATCAACCCCTTATTCAAGCAAGCGCAGAAACAGGCACCTGAAGAGAAAAGCGGCGCCTGGGCCAAAGACATGGAGAGCGCTTCCCTGCTCATTAAATGCCTCCAGCAGCGCAATCACACCATGGAACAGCTGATGACAGAGATCGTCAAAGAACAGCGGGAGTATATCCTCAGCGGAGATCCAGCGCTGATGGAACCCCAAACCCAGGCAGAGATGTCTGAGCGGTTGGGGGTCAGGACCACGCTTCTGCGGCTGGTCGAGAATGAGACCAAACCGCTGACAGACACCGAGCTGGCAGAAGAATTAGCCCAAGCCGGGTATAATATAGCCCGAAGAACTGTGGCAAAATATCGCGCGATGGAAGGGATCCTGTCGTCCCGCATGCGCCAAAAAGTCTAGAGGTTGATAAGCTCCTTGATACAAAGTTCACCACGCGCAGGGAAAGACATTGAACTACTCGCCGGAGAGATAAGCCAGCTGCTGGATATCTCTCCGGAGGCATCTCTGCTTGTCAACAATGTTGACCTAGCGATTTTGGCCGTAAACGCTCCGCTGGTGAAACTATCCGGCTTCACCCGCAGTGAACTGCTCAACCTCGATCTGGAAGATCTGCTTCCCGGCATTCAACAAATCAAACAAGATGAAGACCTGAATTTGGAGCTTCACAGCCTTCAAGGACACAAGCTAGATCTCATTCACAGGCGAAAGCACAAGATCACCGTTCACCTTCACGCCCGGGCACTGGGAAGGGACAGGCGCTATTCGATTTATTCTTTCCACTCATCCCCGGAAGCGTCCCGGGGCAGATCTGCCAGGAACCAACCTTCCATACCCTACCAGGGTTTGATGTCTCTGGTGGATATTTTTTACCAGTCCAGCCTGGATCAAGCGCTCGAGGTCATCCTCGGTGTTGGCAAAGAGATGCTGTCAGCAGAATCTCTGGGCATTTATAAGATTGATTCAAACCATCCCCAGCTGAAAGCGGTCATTCGTGATGATCCATCTGGTTTTTTGCCAAAAACGTTCTCAACGACCGATTTCTTTTCTTATTACAAAGAAGTCCAATTCTCACCACCTTTCAAACCCCCCCTCTCTCCCTTGATGGAAAGAGCAGCTCAGAAAGGCTCCTCGTTTGTGATCTCTGCTCCCCTGGATGACAGCAATGCCATCAGTGGACTGATCGTCGCCATGGGACCTGCAAATGCAGCTCCCCCTGAGAAGGGTTCATCCCTGGCTGCCATTAAACTGCTGGTGGCAGCCACAGAAGGGGTATTCAACAACTTTATTCTCAAATCCAATCTCAATGACCGGCTGACGAAAACCAGCCTAAAGAAAGCGATTGGCGATACGATCAATAAATATATGCCGGAAGGGCCATATCGATGATGTCATCATAGGAACAGACCGCCTGACACCTGCCCTGCAGGACGCTGTGGAAAATATCCCTACTCATGACCTGGGTCAGCTGGAAATCCACCATCGAGATGGAAGCGTTTTCCCGGCATTGATCAAAACCTTTCCGGTAAGCGCACCAGAGTCGCAACAGGTCCAGGGAATTCTGATTTTCATCCAGGATATCAGCAAAGAGGAAAAGGTACGCATCCAGACGCAACAATTGGAGCGGAGGGCGCTTGTTGGACAAATGAACGCCATTTTTGCTCACGAAATCCGCAATCCGATCAATAACATCACTACTGGAATCCAGCTGCTAGACAAAATCCTTCCCGAAGATTTTGAGCAGCGGGATGTACTGAAGGGCATCAGTGACGACTGCGATCGTCTGACCCACATCGTAGACACCGTGCTCACCTTCTCAAAATCCCAGAGCTACCACCGCACACCGCTAGACCTTCCAATTTTGATCGAGCGGATCCTTAACCGCTGGATCCCCCGCATGAAGCGCACTGGTGTTTCCCATGTGCTGAAGGTGGAGGAGGGTCTCCCACTGGTACCGGGAGATGACCGGGCCCTTGGTCAGGTCTTCAACAACCTGATCAGCAACGCTGTCCGGGCGATGGAAGACACCGGCGGTGGTGTTCTCTCAGTCAGATTGAAAAAGATCTTGAAAACCAGCGGTGCACCTGGTTTGCAGGTCGATGTTCTGGACACTGGTCCCGGTATTCCACCTGAGGTCCAGGATCGGATCTTTGAACCTTTCTTCACTACCAAACCGGATGGCACGGGCCTGGGGCTCTCAATCACTAAACAGATCATTACCATGCACGAGGGTACAATTACCTTAGAGCCATTACCGGAAGGAACATCATTCCAGATCATCCTTCCCGGCATAGACCAGGAGGAATCCGGAGAATGACAGCGACGATCTTGCTTGTTGACGATGAAAAAAACGCCCGCAACAACATTGGCAGTTATCTGGAATCAGAAGGATACGAAGTCCTGCTGGCCGCTGATTTGGAAACCGCCCGCAAACATCTGACAGCCCAGGAAGCGGACATTGTCCTGCTGGATGTGCAGCTCCCAGATGGGTACGGTCCGGACCTGCTGGCTGAAACCGCTCAGCTGCCGTTCCGACCGCCGATCATCATGATCACTGCCCACGGAAAGATCGATATGGCCGTGGAAGCCATGCGCAACGGCGCTCATGATTTCATCCAGAAACCGATCAAATTCGACCGGTTGGAGCAAAGCATCAAGCGCGCTGAGGACATCGTTGAAATGCGCGAAGAGCTTAATCATTTCCGGAAATCACAGCGTGAGGTGCTGGATTCCATAGTCATCAACTCCGAAATTATGAAAGCTGTCTTTACAGAGGCCCAGCGAGCCGCAAAGCGTTCTACCTCGATCCTGATCTCCGGAGAAACCGGCACAGGAAAGGAAGTCCTTGCCCGAGCAATTCACCGGATGGGACCCAGAAATGACAAACCTTTCATCGACATCAACTGCGCTGCAGTTCAAAACACAATGCTGGAATCCGAATTATTCGGCTATGAGGCTGGTGCTTTCACTGGAGCCCAGAAACGAAAGCGGGGCTTGATGGAAGTGGCAGATGAGGGCATCCTCTTCTTGGATGAAATCTCATCGATGTCGCCAGATATGCAGGCGAAGATACTGCGCGCCCTGGAAGAAAGGTCCTTCAGAAGGGTTGGCAGCACAACATCCCTCAAGATTGATGTCCAGATCCTGGCTGCCTCTAACAAGAACTTACCTGAGCTGATCGAGAAGGGAGATTTCAGAGAAGACCTTTACTACCGTTTGAAGGTCATCAATATCGAGATCCCTCCCCTGCGGGACCATCCTGAAGATATTCCGGGGTTGGCCGGACATTTCATCAAGAACAACAACCCCAAAATGGGATTGAACATCGAGTCCATGACACCCGGTGCCCTTGAATTATTGAAGAAATACAGCTGGCCTGGTAATATACGCGAGCTAAGGAACGTCATAGAAAGAGCGATGATCTTCTGTGATGAAGCCACTATCGATATAAATCACCTCCCAGCTGAGATCAGAGAATCTTAAAAATCCTGCAGCGACTTGACTGGTAGACCCCTATGAAATTTCCTGATAAGTTAACCTTTGCCCTGATAATTGCCATCACTCTGCTGGTGCTGCCCGCACCGGCCTATGCAGATGACAGTGGGGAGGACAACCGGGCGCTCTGCCCTCCCGATATGTTCTTTGATGAGACCCAGGACTGCAGTCCCTTTGGACCAACCGCCTATTTGCTGAATATGGCCGAAAAGGGAATAACCTTTCCAGAAACGCCCCTTCCAATCCAAAAGCCTGATCCCGCATTAACCGAGCTGGAATATAAATATGCCTATGTGACCTCCGACCGGGCTCCGATTTATCTCACCCTGAATGACGCTGCCAAGCACAACAAGGAGCGGATTGTCCGCTGGATCACACCCGGTTTCAATTATGTCTCGATCTCCCGGACAGATTATATGAATGGGCGGTACTACTATTACACAGATGTTGGCTGGATGTCTTCTGAAGACCTGATGATCACAGACGTCCCGCTCTTCCAAGGAGTGGAATTCACGGAAACGCCGGAACACCCCTTCGGTTGGGTGCTGTCACAATTCTCACCCGGAGGGAAGGCTGAGACAAAGCGGACTCCTGGTTACGAGGCGGATGATTACACCGGCCGCTACCTGGACCACCAGCAGCTGGTTCAGATCTATGATATCCAGAGAGTGGGTAATTGGGACTGGTATCTGGTTGGTCCGGATGAATGGGTAATCCAGACGGCAGTCGCCAAGGTAGTGCCCCGCACATCACCACCGGAAGGTATGGCCTGGAGCCGCTGGATCGAGGTCAATCTGTATGAACAGACCCTGGCCGTATATGATAATAACCAGCTTGTGTTCGCGACCCTCATGGCAAGTGGATCCGCTCCCTTTTACACTTACCCCGGGATCTTCAAGATCTATGAAAAAGATCAGGAAACCCGCATGCGCTGGTTGACCGATCCCACGATTGCCTATAATCTCGAAAGTGTGCCCTGGACCATGTATTTTGATGAGGACCGGGCGCTGCATGGGGCCTACTGGCGGGCAAGTCTGGGATATCCCCAATCCCATGGGTGTGTCAACCTATCCGTTGGCGATGCTCACTGGCTTTATAATTGGGCGGATATCGGTGACAGGGTATACGTTTATGATCCATCGGGCAAAACACCGGCATCAGAGTCAGCTCGTTGAAAATCGACCGCCAACAATAAAAAGCGAGGCGCCTGCCTCGCTTTTTATATTTAATAGATAGATAATTCTTCAAGAATAAATATCGAATAGTGGTTATCAAGGTACGTTATCGATTATATTGCTGTATACGCCAGCCAAATCCCGCCCATAAACCGTCAGGATGACTATCAAAGCTATCGCGATCAGCAACAGGATCAGGGAATATTCAACCAAACCCTGACCGTTTTCTTCGATCATCTCAAACCTCCTTTTCAGCAACATGTAAGCCAAAACCCTTGAGATATGTCCCTTCCGGGAAACTCAAGCTGGCAGAATGGTCCGCACTTTGTCCCATACGTAGCTGTATTCTAGCATGAACTCCCGCATCCAAGGCTGCTCCTGCCAGGATTTTTTGGAAGAAATCCCTGCTGATCCCTCCTGAACAGGAAAACGTCGCCAGCAATCCACCCGGCGTCAGCAATTTGAGTCCAAGCAGATTGATATCTTTATAACCACGCGCTGCCCGTTGTGCCAGGGATGCGGTAGGAGCGAATTTTGGCGGGTCAAGGACCACAACATCAAATTCTCTGCCCCGATCGCGCATCTCTCTCAGGACACTGAAAACGTCCCCTTGAAGATACTCGACCTCCCGATCTGC
>JARROG010000075.1:0-7274 GCA_037384185.1 Anaerolineales bacterium
CGCCAAGGCCGTGGCCTCCAACCTCAATCCCAAGCTGCTCTTCTCCGGCATGGTGGACGAGACGCTCTTGCCCGCGGACTTCAAGCGCCGCATCGGCGGCTGGCGCAACCGCTCGGGCAGTTTCCGGATGAACGTGGCGCTTTCCGAGATGCCGCGCTTCACCTCGCTGGAGGGCGCGGAAAAGCCGCAGGCCTATCTCAGCGGCACCATCAACATCTGCCCCTCCCTCGACTACATTCAAGCGGCCTACGACGATGCCCGGACGACCGGATGGGCAAAGCGGCCCATCGTCTCCATGTGCATACCCTCGACCCTGGACGACAGCCTTGCGCCCGAGGGCCAGCATGTCGCCAGCCTCTTCTGCCAGCACTTCAATCCGGAGCTTCCCGGAGGACGTTCCTGGGATGAAGTGAAGGATTACTATGAGTTTAGCTCAAAACAGTAGGATTGGCAATGAGACAAGGAGATTGAGGGATCAGGATCCCAAATAGTGGATAAGGGGAAGATTCACAGACTTGGGGGCGATTGCTAGGACTACCCCATGAATAATGTGTTCCGGTTTAATAGGCTGCATTAGCGTGTACCTCAACCAGAGAGCGAACTTGTGAGACCCTCCTCACCTGCATTTCTGTAATAAGAACCTTAGAATTCCCTGTCAGTGCTTGGCAGCCGGTCCAACGTACACTATAATTTTCGCGTTTAATGATCTTATCAACGAATAAGGAAGTGATCTATGAGTCAAATTGAAATGGAAATCTCTTTTCCCGGCGGAGCGCGTGTGGATGCTGAATACGGCCCGAACACCATTCGCACCGACCAGCCAGCACCCCGCGGCGAAGGATCCGCGCCAGCACCCTTTGATCTGTTCCTGGCATCATTAGGAACCTGCGCCGGAATCTACGTGCTGGGTTTCTGCCAGCAGCGAGGTATTCCCACCGATAACATCCGGCTGGTCCAAAAAATGTCTTACGACCAAACCAGCCACCTGATGCAGAAGATTGACCTGGAAATCCAGCTGCCCCCCGATTTTCCTGAAAAGTACCAGGAAGCCTTGACCCGGGCTGCCAGTCAATGCGCTGTCAAACGTCATCTTGAGAATCCCCCTAAGATCGAGACTTATACGACGGTCATCGACCAAGTGCCTGACAAATGAGCGCTAGAGGTATGAAGATAAAAAAAGACCTACCAGCAAATGGCAGGTCTTTTTTATTACTCGTTTTCAAGCAGGCTTATTCATTTTTTCTTAAAAACCAGCTCTTTATCCTCGTCCGCATCTTGATCTCGATCAACCAGAATCACGTCACCGGATTTGTACTCCCCTTCCAGGAGCTTCTTGGACAGCGGGCTCTCGATGTACTTTTGCAGAGCTCGAGTCAGCGGCCGGGCACCGAAATCAGGAGAGTAACCGTGCTGTGCCAGCCAGACCCGAGCGTCCTTGGTCAATTCGACCTTGAGTCCATTTTCCTCCAGCCGCTTCTCGACATCCTTGAGCTGCAGATCAACAATCTTGACCATATCTTCTTCTGACAGGGGCGAGAAGGTGATGATCTCATCAATGCGGTTGAGGAACTCAGGTCGGAAAGCGTCTTTGAGAGCTTTATCGATCTTTTCTTTGGCTTCCCGGTCCTTGGAGCTGGCCTCTGAATCCAGGAAACCCAGGCTGCCTGAGCGGCTGACATATTCAGTCCCGAGGTTGCTGGTCATGATCAGCACCGTGTTCCGGAAGTCGACCTGACGACCCTGTCCATCTGTCAGGCGACCGTTGTCCAGGATTTGCAGCAACGTGTTCCAGACTTCGGGATGTGCTTTTTCGATCTCGTCAAATAGGATCACTCGATATGGTCGGCGGCGGACCGCTTCAGTCAGCTGGCCACCTTCTTCATAGCCTACATATCCTGGAGGAGCCCCGAACAGCCGTGAAGCAGTATGCTGCTCCCGATATTCGCTCATATCCAGCCGCAGCAGAGCATCCTCGTCGTCGAAGAGGAATTCTGCCAGGGCTTTGGCCAGCTCGGTTTTACCGACCCCGGAGGGACCGATAAATATAAAACTGCCGATCGGCCGTTTGGGATCCTTCAACCCGGACCTTGCCCGCCGGATAGCGTCCGAAATGACCTCGATGGCCCGATCCTGACCGATGATGCGCTCATGCAGGCGGTCCTCCATCTTCAGCAGCTTCTCAGCCTCGGCTTCCAGCATCTGCGTCATGGGGATGCCGGTCCACTGCGAAACAACCTCGGCGACATCGTTCTCATCCACAACCTCGTCGAGTTCGTGCTCAGCTTCCCAGGCGTCCCGCTTATCGTGGAATTCATCCTCCAAGCGCAGACGCTGGGTCTGCATTGTGGCAGCCCGCTCATAGTCCCGCTCCTGGCCGGCAACCTCTTCCTCGTTCTTGAGATGCTCGATCTCTGTCTGCAGCTCTTTCAGGTCTGGAGGCAGAGAGTAAAGGGCAACCCGCAGTTTTGCGGCAGCCTCATCCATCAGATCGATGGCCTTGTCAGGTAGGTGCCGGTCTGTCACATAGCGATCCGCCAGCATAGCGGCTGTGCGCAGGGCTTCATCAGAGAAGCGCACCTTGTGGTGGGCTTCATAGCGATCCCTCAAGCCTTCCAGCATCTGGATTGTATCTTCCACGGATGGCTCTTCAATATATACCGGGGCAAAGCGCCGTTCCAGGGCACTGTCCTTTTCGATATACTTATGGTACTCATCCAGGGTCGTTGCCCCAACGCATTGCAGTTCTCCACGAGCCAGCGCTGGCTTGAGCATATTGGAAGCATCCATTGCTCCCTGGGCTGCGCCGGCGCCCACCACTGTGTGCAATTCGTCAATGAACAGGATCACTTCCCCTTCCGCGTTTTTGACGTCATCGATTGCAGCTTTGAGCCGCTCTTCGAATTCCCCCCGGAATCGGGAGCCAGCTATCATGGCGCCCATGTCGAGGGCCACTACACGCTTGCCGGAAAGGATCTCCGGGACATCGTTGCTGGCAATTTTCTGAGCCAAACCTTCGACAATCGCCGTCTTCCCCACTCCAGCTTCACCGATCATCACCGGGTTATTCTTGGTTCGGCGGGACAGGATCTGGATCACACGCAGGATCTCCGCGTCCCTTCCGATGACTGGATCAAGCTTACCCTCGCGGGCCAGTTTGGTCATATCGCGAGAAAATTTTTCCAGGGCGTTGAAACGACTTTCCGCCTTGGGATCTGTCACCCGCTGGCCGCCCCGGATCTGGTCAATCGCCCGGTAAACACGGTCCTTGGTCAAACCCTGGTTCTCCAGCAGCCTGGCCGCCGGGGTATTCTTCTCATCCAGGATTGCCAGGAAAAGGTGTTCCGTAGAGATGAATTCATCTTTCAACCGATTGGCTTCCTGATTAGCGACATCAACGATTCTCTTCACACGGGGCGTGATAAATACCTGCCCCGCTCCCCGACTGCCAAAGATACTGGCCTTCTGGGTATTCTTGAGAATATAATCCAGCCTGTCGCTGAGATCAAACGCCTGAACATTGAGCGTTTCCAGGATCTGCGATATGGCGCCTTCTGGCTGTTCGATCAACGCCAGCAGAATGTGTTCTGTATCGATTTGGTTGTGCCCATAACGCTGAATAATCTCTGCAGCGCGCTGAGCAGCTTCTTGTGCCCGTTCTGTAAAACGGTCAAATCGCATCATGGTTCTACCATCCTTGAATCAAAGGAATTCTGACATTTTTTTGAGAGATTTCATTTAAAAATCTCAAAATTATTATAACAAGATGACGTTAACTAAATATATGAATTAACCCGCAGCTATTCCTGTCTGTTGAGTTAACCTGCCCTCACTAATGCAATATCCGGACCACTCTCGACCACTAACAGGACAGTTTCTCGAAATGCAAGGAAACCAAAGGGAAAAGAATAAGAGCGGCGCAAAGCGCCGCCCTGATAGCATTATCCAGTCGTTAAGAAAGTCATCATCCTTGCTTTTCGCCCTGTTGCTCACCAACTCGAGAATCGTTGGATTCCAGGTACTCCTGGTAAGTTTTCCAACCAGGGCACCAGCCGGTATGCCAGCGCCAGAATCGAGCCAGCAAGGATTGAGGCCGCTGCTCCGCTTTCAGCCTCATCGGGCAGGTTGCGCATCTCGGTTCTTCTACCATCTGGACCATAATCTTATTCCTGGTAAACCTTAGGATTCCTCTTATCCTGATCTATCTACTGCTTGCGCTGTTTCATTCGCGAGCCCAGTACAAATATGCTGCCCAGCATGGTCAGGAAAGCCAGAGAGATCTTGGTGAGGTCTAAGATTGGTTGGACAGTGACCTGGTCCCCTTCCAGGGTGATAACCGCCACTGGACGGGCGCCTGCCCCTCCTCCACCGCCCCCACCAGAGCCCATTCCGGTCTCTTCTTCAAGCTCATTAGAGCTCTCTTCCAGATTAGTACGAAGGTGAGGACCGCTTCCAAAACCAAATCCAAAACCCAGGCCCAGACTGATTTCAGAAGCTGTGATCACTTTTTTCCCACTCATTTCCACTGGCTCACTGAACACTGCTTCTGGCCTTGCTGACTCAGCCAATTTCTCCATCACCTTCAGGGACTGCAGACTGCTCTCCAGGTTGCTGTCCGCCAGGATCTTGATCTTATCCTCCATTTAGTTCTCCTCCTTTGCTAGCAGATCTCCGGTAGACTCCGATCAAAGCCAGCAGCAGGCTGACACTGTAAAGGATCATCTGCAGCAGTCGGCTGAGATCGATAATTGGGACCCTGCGCTGCTCTCTACCTTTATGGAGGATGACAGCACGGGGACGGTTCCAGACCCAACCCCATTTTCGCCCCCCCAAGCGTACAACCTGTGAATCCAAGCTGAACTTCACCTCAGCAGGGTCAGCACCTGGCATGTTTCCATCAGCCAACTTGATGTACTGACCTTTCGTAATCTTCATCATTTCCTCCCTTTGTGCTGAGTTAGGTCACGGATACCCGCTCAATCAGCGAATTTCGATGGAAGCGACCCCTGTCTCAATTCGGATGTCCACTTTGTTCTCAGCGCTTTCATAATTCGGCGATTGGTAATATCCGTTCCCCTTCGGGAATCGATTTTCGTCCACCTTAACAGATGCCAGGCCAGCCTCCGCCTCAATCCGGGCTGCAACCCCATCAGGGACAGTGATATCCATGGAGGCCGCACCAGCCTCGACTTTGAAATAAGTCGATCCGGCCGCCGCGGGTAATTTTAGTTTCGTTGAGCTGGCTCCAGTTTTAACCACCAGGTCCTTCACCTTGAGTTCAGTCAGGTCAAGGTGGGCGTCTACAGCTCCAATCTCGAATACCAGATCGAGTGGTATCTCTTTCGAAAGACTGAAATCCCACGCCAATCCTTTTCCAGATACCCAGGAACCTGGGAAAAACACGTCCGGGAAGGCTTTCGATTGAGGTTGGAGCAAAACCTGCAGGCGCCCACCACTTTCCTTCACTCTGGCATCCAGTCCATTCGCAAAGCTGCCTGAAACCAATTTGTCGGGGTCCGCGGACCCGCTAAGAGCGAGCCTTCCAGCACCGTGCTTGACTGTTATTGAAGCGCTTTGAGCATCTCCCAATTCAACGAAACCCTCTTCCATCTTCAGTCCAGCAGTGCTGCTGCTGGAAGAAGATCCCACCAGGAACCACAGTCCCATCAGGATCAAGAATGCTGGCCAGAAAAGGCGCCAGATATTGGTCGACAGCAAGCCAAGATTTCCAGCCAGGAATAAGAAGCCCAGCACAATTAACACAACAGCCCAGAAAGAACGACCTGATCTCATAATTTCCTCTCCTGCTGACCGTTTCTACCGGTCAGCTATTCATTCTTTTTAATAAACGATCGTACCAGCAACACAACTCCTAACAGGATCAGCAGTACAGGCCAGTAGCGTCCAGCCAGACCGAGGGCTCCGAAAAATGAGCCGAAAACAGCCAGCATGGTCAAGCTGATCAGTAAAAGGGTCGTGCCATCTTTAACAGAACCTTCACCACCCAGCAGCTTCATCAGGATAATTCCCAGGCCGACAAACCCTGGTATCAGCGTCCAGAGATAAGCCCAACTTTCAAATTGACCTGTGTAATTCTGAAAAGCCAGGATCCCGCCAATCCCGCTGACGATCGTCGCCGGTACTGCCAGGCCGGGCTCTCCCACCACCGCACCCAAGGCAAACAGAAACAGTCCCACGCCGATGACTATCCAGGGCCAAGAAAACTCACGCCAAAAATCAGGCACCAGGTCCGGGGCAATCTGGGCTGCGAATAACACTGCCCCGATCAGGATCAGAACCGCACCGCCCACGATTGAAGTTCGTCTTTGCTTATCCATAACACTCTCCTTATAAATCAAGATTGATAATTTCCTACCATAATTTTAACATGACCACACAAACAGAATAACATCCTCAAGGATTGAGTGACTCCGTACCTAAAGATGATTCCTGCATCCTCAATTCCGATGATATCCTTTGGTAGAATAAAACCAGTGTAACAATCCCTAGTATTTATACGTTATCTATACAAGAAAGTTTCTCAAAGTCGGGACTTCATGCAGCCCTGTTCTACAGGTTAAGGAGGATCGATCATGAAACCAATCATCAAGTGGGCAGCCTTGTTGTTCATAGCAGGATCCGCGATCCTATTCGCCTCCTGCACTCCCACACCAGTTTGCACCTCTGTTTACAACGTCACTAAAACAGCGGATACCAATGACATGGTCTGCAGTTCAGGAGACTGCTCCTTACGAGAAGCTGTTTCCAATGCAAATGCCTGTCCAGGTTCGCAGACAATCAATCTCCCGGCAGGTGGATATACCCTGACCATTGATGGAGATGATGAGGATCTTAACCAAACGGGAGACCTCGATATCACTGACGATCTGGTGATCATTGGCAGCGGCGCGCCATCTATCAACGGAGGAATCGAACGTGCTTTTCATATTCATAACGGTGTAACCGC
Organism: Anaerolineales bacterium; assembly: GCA_037384185.1. Taxonomy (GTDB): domain Bacteria; phylum Chloroflexota; class Anaerolineae; order Anaerolineales; family UBA11858; genus B10-G9. The sequence continues at coordinate 6,965 of JARROG010000075.1, forward strand.
CCAGTTTGAGGGGCTCTGGCTGGCCGATGGAAATGCCATCCTGGGGGGAGGATTGATCAACGAAGGTGAGCTGACTTTGATCTCCTTCACCTGCAACTACAACAGCGTGGCAATTCCTCCCGGCGGTATGGGAGATGCCAGGGGCGGCTGTATCTTCAACACCAGCAGCCTGACCGTGCAGGGAGGTCATTTCCTGGCTAACACAGCCGGGTTTGGCGGAGCAATTTACAACCGCGATAACGCAACCGCAGTTATCGAGGACAGCAGCTTCACCGGAAATGAATCTGACTATCATGGAGGTGCCCTGTGG
>JARROG010000076.1:0-7173 GCA_037384185.1 Anaerolineales bacterium
ATCAAGACCAAAGAGGCACATCCTTTATTAAAGGAAAATCAGTGGACAGAGCCGAACACCATGTACGGCTGCTCGAAGCTTTACTGTGAAAAAGTTGGAGCTTACTTCAGTGAAGGCTACCATCAGCTGGCCGATAAGATTCCGGTCCGCCTGGATTTCCGGGCAATCCGCTTCCCTGGCATTATCAGCGCTTTTACAATTCCCAGCGGCGGCACCAGCGATTTTGGACCGGAAATGATCCACGCTGCTGCTCAAGGGAAGGAATATCATTGCTTTGTCCGGGAAGACGTTCGGATCCCATTCATGGTGATGCCCGACGCGGTGCGTTCCCTGCAAATGCTAGCCGATGCGTCACCGGATCAGCTACCGCAGCGAGTTTATAATGTCACCAGCTTCAGCTACTCTGCCGCTGATTTCGCCAACTTTACCCGTCAAGGTTTTCCCGGAGCAGATATCAGCTTCCAGCCCGACCCATCCCGGCAGGCGATTGTAGATTCCTGGCCAGCTAACATCGACGACAGCGCAGCCCGGCGGGACTGGGGATGGAAGCCCCGCTACAATGCGGAAGATGCCTGCCAGCAATATCTACTTAAGAACATCAAAGCCCACTATTCCTGATCCATTGCAGGAACGATCTGTAATAAAAGCCGGATGCCTGGATAGGGTCCGGCTGATTCAATTATTGTAGTATGATGGATATGTTACAAGTCTCAAACTTCACTTTATAGGCAGGTACTATGAACTCTGATATTCAAATTCAGCCCGGCCCAATCGCTCTCTTCGGTTCCGGCGAAACGGCTCCTGGGGGTCAAAAAATATTTGATTTTCTTTTTCAGCTGACCGATCACTCTCCGCGGGTATCCATCCTGGAAACACCTGCTGGATTTGAGTTAAATTCTCCCCAGGTAGCTGGCGACGTAGGGGATTTCATAGCCCATCGGCTGCAGAACTATAAACCCAGAATTGAGGTCCTCCCTGCCCGCAAAAAGGGCACGCCTTACAGCCCGGACGATCCCGACATTATTCAGCCGATCCTTGAATCCGACCTGATATTCATGGGTCCGGGCAGCCCGAGCTATGCAGTCCGCCAACTGAGGGATTCCCTGGCCTGGGAATACTTGCTGGCCCGCCACCGCTTGGGAGCAGGGCTGGCTTTTTCCAGCGCAACGACAGTTGCGGTCAGCTGTTCAGCGCTGCCTGTCTATGAAATCTACAAGGTGGGTGAGGATCTGCACTGGCTGCCTGGTTTGGATTTTTTCGGAGATTACGGATTAGAGTTGATATTCATACCCCACTGGAACAACCAGGATGGTGGAGAGGGTTTGGACACCAGCCGCTGTTATATGGGAAAGTCCCGCTTCCAGAAACTGGTCGAGCTGCTGCCTCCTCAGCAGACAGTCATTGGCATTGATGAGAACACCGGCCTGGTGATTGATTTCCAGGCTGGCTGCCTTCACGGAGTCGGCCAGGGCACGATCACCATCATTCAGGACGGAAACGAGAGCAGCATCCCGGCAGGCAGTGGACTGGATCTCTCTGAACTGGGCGATTTCAAACTCTGCGATCCACAAGCTGGAATCTCTGGGGATGCCTGGCGAGCGGCCCTGGAGGCCCAATCAATGCAAACAGCACAGGAGACTCCAGATGAGCAGGTGATTGAGCTCGCCGAGCAGCGCGAAGAAGCTCGCAAGGAGCAGAATTGGGAACAGGCAGACCTCCTCCGCGGCCAGATCGAGGAATTGGGTTGGTCAATCCAGGACAATCCAGATGGCTATCAACTCGAAAGAAAAACGGGCTGAGCCATTTTGCCATCAGAGAGGATTGATCAGCCAGGAAGAAAAGGAGATCAACAATGACTGAAAAACCAAAATTGGGCTATATCGGATTGGGATTGATGGGAAAACCAATGGCCAGAAATCTGCTGAAAGCCGGCTATCAGGTTGTGGTTCACAACCGCAGCCGGGAAGTTGTCAAAGAGCTGGTCAGTGAAGGTGCCGGAGAAGCCTTCTCTCCCCGGGAAGTTGCTTCTCAGGTAGATATCATCTTCACAAATCTGCCGGATTCCCCTGATGTGGAACTGGTCGCGCTGGGCAAAGAAGGTATTCTGGAAGGCGCCCGGGAAGGGCTGATCTATGTTGATCACTCCACTATCAAACCTTCCTTGGCCAGAAAGATCGAATCTGAGTTCCGCGCTCAAGGCGCATTTGCCCTGGATGCTCCGGTCAGCGGGGGGGATATAGGAGCCCAGCAGGGCACCCTGGCGATAATGGTGGGAGGTCCTGAAGAAGTCCTGGATCAGGTCCGGCCAATCTTCGAGGTTGTCGGTAAAACCATCACCCATGTGGGGGAGGCCGGCTCGGGCCAGATCGCAAAAGCGGCCAACCAGATCATGGTAGCAGCCCAGATGGTAGCTATGGCTGAGCTGCTGATCCTGGCGAGGAAATCAGGAGCTGATCCTGCCAGGGTGATCCAGGCCATCCAGGGCGGCGCAGCCCAATGCTGGACATTGGATGTCAAACCCCAACGCTTGTTTGCAGGAAACCGGCAGCCCGGCTTCAAGGCCTACATGCAGGAAAAGGATCTCAATATCGTGATGGAAACTGCCCGCGAATACGGTGTTTCCCTGCCGGCCGCAGGACTGCATACCCAACTCTATGACGCCATGCTGGCGATGGGCTTGAAGGATCTGGATAATTCGGCGGTGATCGCCGTGATTGAGAAGCTGGCTGCTACCAATCTGATCCAATAACACACCACCATCCTGACTTGATCTCCAAGGCAGAAGGATCCCCTTCTGCCTTTTATTTTTCGCAGCGGTATAATTGCTGGGAAACCTGACCAGGAGCGGATGATGGAGAAAATTCGATCTACCCTGAAGATATTCCCTCTCGACCAAGGTACTATCCGGGACTATCTGCTAATCCTGCTGGGATCTGCCCTCCAGGCCGCGGCTCTGAGGGCATTTCTAATACCAGCCCGGTTAGCCAGTGGAGGAGTCAGCGGTCTCTCCCAGATAATTAACAGCTACACCGGGTGGCCGATCGGCCTGATGGTGCTGCTTGGAAACCTTCCGCTCTTTCTAATGGGTTGGCGCTTTTTAGGGGGCCCTCGATTTGCAGCCCGCACAGCATTTGCAATCCTGTGCTTCTCGGTCCTGGTGGATATCCCCCTTCCTTTATTTTCTGAGAATGGGATTACCTCTGACTTGGTTCTAAACTCGCTCTTTGGTGGTGTGATCAGCGGGATCGGATTTGGCCTGGTCTATCGCGGCCGGGGAACCAGCGGAGGATCAGATATTCTGGCCCGGATCCTCAGCAGCTGGCGGGGAATACCCGTCACCCAGAGCTACCTGCTGACTGATGCCCTGATCATCTTCCTGGCCGGGATCTCTTTCAGCTGGGAAAATGCCCTCTACGCTCTAGTGATGCTTTATGTCAGCGGAATCGCGGCTGAGTCGATCAGTGAGGGATCCAACATCCTGCGGACAGGGTTAATCATCACTGAACACCCCCAGCCGATCATCACTGAAATTTTCAATAAACTGAGAAGGGGTGTGACTGTCCTGGACGGTAAGGGCGGTTATTCGGGCGAAAACAAGACCCTGCTGCTTTGTGTTGTCACCCGGGCCGAGATCCAGCATCTCAAAGCGATCACCAGGGAACTCGATCCCGCTGCCTTCCTGATCATTGGTCAGGCCAGCGAAGTGCGGGGAGAGGGTTTCTTGCCGATTCAGGAAGATTGATATCCAGGAACTTTATCGTGCAACTTATTTTCCATCAATCCGTATATTTTATCGAAGCAGGGTGCAAGGAGATACTGAGTGTCAAACGAAGCACAATGGATTGCTGAAGCTAAAGCCGGCGATAAGGAGGCTTTTTCCAGACTTGTCGAGAAATACCAGAAACCGGTATTCAGCGTATGTTATCGGATGTTGGGCACCTCCACAGCTGCAGAAGACGCAGCACAGGAAGCTTTCATCCGGGCTTATCAAGCGCTAGACCGTTACGATCCGGAACGTTCCTTTGCTACCTGGCTGCTGTCAATTGCCTCTAACTACAGCATTGACCAGATCAGGAAGAGGAAAGTGACTATACTCTCGATGGACAGTGAGAAGTACGGCTGGATGGTGCCGCCCGATCCCGGACCCAGCCCAGAACGGGCAACCCTGGACAGAGAAAAACAGGCCCTGGTCCAGTCCTTGCTCGCCGAGCTGAGCGACACAGATCGTGCAGCAGTTATCCTGCAGTTCTGGCACGACTGCTCCTACGAGGAAATCGCAGAGACACTTGATCTCAGCCTCAGCGCTGTGAAAAGTCGCCTCTTCCGAGCCAGACGGTTGCTGGCTGAAAAATGGCAGGAAATGAGTGAAGCTTCAGCCCATATCTCCAAACAGGCAGGAGAAAGGATTGCACATGAATCACCAACCTTATGAGAACTGGATTCTGCTGGCTGCAGATCTTGACCAGAAAGAGCAGCGTGAACTGCATTTACATCTGAAAGGATGCTCACACTGCCAAACCCTTTACCAAGCCATCCACCAGCTGGATCATCTCTTCAAAACAGCACCCCAGCCGTCTCCGGAAGCAAATTTCTCCGCCAGATGGTTGGAGCGCGTTGAGAAGCGGGAAAGACGCAGGAATCGATTCATCCTGGGGATCACCTTGGCAGTTATCTCACTGGCAACTTTGATCCTGCTCTCGGTCGTTGGGCTGGAAATGCGATCTGCTGTTGACACCTTCCCGAACATCCTGCTCCAACTGGTGACAATGATTGCGGATTGGATCGACTTCCTCAATCAAGTTAGCAATATCCTCACCCCGCTGGTCAGGGTGGGTACCAAATTTATCTCTCCACTGTGGGCTATTACAATTGTACTTAGCCTGGGTGGAGTTGCTGCAGTCTGGATCATCGCTTCCATGCGGTCCCGGAACATGCAGAAGGAGTTAAATCAATGAAAACAACTACAAGAATCTTGATCCTGCTGGTGCTGATCTGTTCCGTGGTCCTACCAACCACAGCTTTTGCATCGGGAAATAACGATGACAAGGTGATTTTTGGAGGCAACTATACCCTGCAGGAAGGAGAGACCCTCAATGGGGATCTGGTTGTCTTCGGTGGAAATGTCACCATGAAGACCGCCTCAACTCTTAACGGCGATATGGTCGTATTTGGCGGCAATGTCACCTCAAACGGCACCATCAATGGCAATCTGGTTGCCCTAGGTGGAATCGTCAATCTGGGAAGCGAAGCGCGGGTCAACGGGGATCTGACTGCATTAGGCAGCAGTTTTGATCAGGACTCCGATGCCAGGATCAGTGGAAATATCGTTACCGAAGACAATGTGCCTTTCGATTTCGAACTTCCTCAAAATCTAAGCCTGTTCCAGGGAAACTTTCCCCGTTGGCAGCTTCATCAGTTCCCCTTCGCCTCCCCAGCCTGGTTCCTCTTCCGGGTCCTGATCTGGACTGGATTGGCTGTGTTGATCGCCCTATTCATCCAGGATCAAGCTGCCGTCATCAATAAGGCCGCTTTCAGCGAACCAATAATGTCCGGTCTGGTAGGTTTTGGCGTAATCCTGGTTGCGCCCCTGGTGCTGATCGCCCTGATCATAACCATCCTGCTCAGTCCCGTCAGCCTGATTGGCATCTTTGCCTTGATCGCTGCCTGGGTTGTCGGGCTGGTTTCTGTAAGCATCGAAGTCGGCCGGAAATTATCACGGTCAATGAAACAGACCTGGCCGGTTCCCTTGATGGCCGCCCTGGGTATGTTCATCCTGGTCCTGTTCTTCAATGGCTTCAGCCAATTGGTTCCCTGTGTGGGTTGGCTTCCAAAATTCATGCTAGGGGCCTGGGTAATGGGCGCAGTGATCCTGACCAGGTTCGGAACACACCCCTACCCTGCCGAAGAAGCCCCTTTAATGGCCCAGACTGAGAAAGAACTGCCTGAAGCATTTCCAGCTGCGGATGAAGAAGTAATTGATCCGGCAGTTGATGCCACAAAGGCAGCCCGGGAATTGGCTGGTAAAGAAGGAATAGATCTCACCAAGCTCAGCGGAACTGGCACTCAAGGCAGGATCACAATCAACGATGTCCGGAAAGCGATCAAGGACCGCGGATAAGTTCTCTGACCACCTTACAAAATAAAGCCCCGGAAGCTGGAAATCATTCCACCTTCCGGGGCTGTTCGTTTATCCGCAGGTAAGATCAGGAGCTGCGCCGGCGTTTGACCCAGGCAGCTGAGGCGGACCCAATCGCACCCAGAGCGAGAAGGATCTCGAGGACCCTGTACCAGGGTGCGGTTGAGCGGTCAACCGCCTGAGCAATTTCCTCTTGCGGGACTTCATAATAACGCTCGACCTCTGCTTCTTGACTGGGAGCCGCTGCAAGCTCTGTTTCCTCCTGGGTTTCCAATACTTCTTCAACCGCTAACTCACCGGCAGAGCCGGTTTCCTGGGGAGCAGTTTTCGCTTGTTCCTGGATCAGATCCTGGGTCGCTCCATTCTGGAGATCACTCTCCACCGCAAGCCCTTCTTCCTCAGCTGTGTCTTCTTCAGCAGCTGGAGCAGCGGCTTCCTGAACAGGCTCAGCCTCCTGATCAGCTGCATTTTCAGAATCGATTGCCTCACCAGCTGCCATCAAGGCAGGTTCTTCCCCCTCCTCATCAGAAGGTGCGGCTTCCATTGCTGCCTCCGGAAGGATTTGTTCCGAGCGGGCAGCCATATCCACACTCAACGCCCCTTTTGAAAAACCTGTCCCCAGATCAACCACTACAACAGCGATGAATAAAAAGGAAAGAACAGCAGCTGCCCAGCTGTAACCCACAGCAGCAGAACGTGCTCTCTTGAGCCCTGCCTGCTGCGGTGTAAGTGTGAAATTGTGGGGAACTTTTATTCTGGGGGTCCTTGACAGGATCTGCTTGGTTTCCCTCAAATCCTCCAGAGCAGCACGTAATCCAGGCTCAGCATCCAGCCTGCTCTCAAGTTTGTTTGCTTCCCGGACACTCAATTCACCATCCAGATAGGCAGATAATTGAACCCAGTCCCTATTGGAGATCTTCATCACTTGTTTACCTCACCTAGAGGACGTAAACTGCGGGGTAAAAGTTCCTTGAATCCCCTCAAGCAGTCCTGCATGCTCTGGCGGGCACGAGCTAAACGGCTTTTCACAGTTCCCA
>JARROG010000077.1:0-7123 GCA_037384185.1 Anaerolineales bacterium
CCGCTGCCGCTCCAGCAGCGACAGGTAACGCTCCGACCGCGCCCCGTCTGCTCGCCGCAGAGGAGGCAAGCCGCCTCGTTCGGCGCATGGGTGAACTTGGAGAGGTATCGCCACCGGGCAGTGCTTTGCTCTTTGTCAACCTACCCGTGTTTTTCAGTTCCTACACCGGGCATCCGGACGGCTGTCCTAATCCCTATCCCTGGACGCCGGTCGGCGCTGTGGTCATTCCCCTTTTATCCGACCATTTCCGCAAACGGGTCCCCTTCCTGATGGCCTCGGTGATTGGTGCGACCCTGGGCCTCGTAGGAGTTACCTTTGCAGCAGAATATTGGCTGCTGCTGTTCTCTGCATTCGTCTTTGGCTTTTTCTTATTAAGCGCGGGACCAGTTGGATTCCAATACGCGGCAGAGATCACCTATCCAACCCCGGAAGGAACATCCAATGGACTGGCTCTGTTGATGGGCCAGATCTCGGGGATCGCTTTTATCCTGGGCATGGACCTTTTTAAATCAGCCGAGACCGGATCAATGACTGTGCCGCTGCTGGTTTTGATCGGCCTGCTGGTCCTCAGCCTATTTCTGGCAGCCCGCCTCCAGGAAGCGAAAACGCTGCTGACGGACCTGGATAGTCCTTAACCAGATCCATCTGCTCTAGTCCCGTTCAACAAATCGCTTTCAGCGTCCTTGCGGGATGGAGTGGCAAAATCGGTCAAGTCAGTGATTGCAGAGGGTGAGAAACAACATCTGTTCTCTGACTCAGTAAAGAGCCCTATTACCCCCCTGGAACAGGAGATTGAAGGCAATGAAGACCATCCTACTCCCTCAACAACCCGACGCAGCGTCACCCGCTGGCGCAGAGATACGCTACCTGGTAAGTGGGAAAACCGGGAACATGATCCACAGCACGGTCCCACCGCACCAGGTGAACAAGGCTACTGTCCATGCCACGGTGAGCGAATTCTGGTACATCCTGGAGGGGAAGGGCGAGATCTGGCGAGATGACGGCCAGGAGAGCAGTGTCACCTCCCTTCTGCCTGGGACAGCCATCGATATCCCGGTAGGCACTTCATTTCAATACCGGAATGTCTCGGACAAGGAGTTGAAGTTCATCTGCATCGCTATGCCTCCCTGGCCAGGAGACCAAGAAGCCACTTACGTCCCAGGGATCTGGCAGCCAACGATATAAGGAGGAATATCTGACAAAGGACAGAGGGCGATTCCTGTATTCCATCGCGAAAACATGGGTGGGGGGGCTGATCCTGCATTGGGCAGTGGCATATTTCGCTTTCTTGATCCCCGCCAAGAAAATGGTGGAGACGGATACCCTGGTAGCTTTCCACCACCCCTCTCCTTCCTATCCCCTGCATATTGTCATCCTTCCCAAAGGACGCTACCGGGCCGTCACTGACCTGCCATCAGGCGATCTGAGGTTCGAGGCAGACCTGTTCAAAGCCGTCCGCCAGCTGGTCCAGCTCTACCGCCTGGAGAACGGCAACTACCGCCTGATCGCCAATGGCGGCCAGGCACAAGAGGTGGATCATCTGCACTTCCACCTGGTATCGGAAGACTGGCAGGGAGAACTTGGCTCAGAAAACTGATCCTCACCTTCCTAGCTGATGGAATACAGAAAGCCGCGCTCTAATTAAGGAACGCGGCTTTCGCTTGGAAGAACAATACCAGATCCTGATACTTGCTACTCGATCAGCGTGTGGATCTGCTCGTGCATGTAAAGCTGCAGATAATGGGGTCCTCCGGCATTCTTGCCGCTCGAGCCAGAACCTTTCCAGCCGCCGAACGGTTGGTACCCCGGCCAGGCACCGGTGGTGGCACCCTGGGGGCGATTGGCATAGTTCACACCTGCCTGGATGTTGTCAAAGAACCAGCGGGCTTCATCCTTTGACCCGTAAAAACCGGCTGTCAAACCGTAATCTACGTCATTGGCATACTTCATCGCCTCATCAAGGGATGAGACTGACTGCACCATCGTGATTGGCAGGAACATCTCCTCCTTCCAAAGGTGATGGTCAAAAGGCACATCAGCAACTACTGTCGGCTGGCAGTAATAGCCTTCCGCCAGATCTCCTTCATTCAGAACCTCCCCACCGGTCAGAAGCCTGCCGGCAGTCTTGAGTTCGGAAATATAGCGCTGATAACTGGCCTGTGCCGCAGCGTTGATCACCGGACCCAGGTATACCTGGCGTTGAGCTGGATCTCCGATCACCAGATCGTTGGTAAGCTCAACTACCCGATTGATGACCGGCTGATAGATCTTCTCCTCGAGATAGACCCGCGAGCAGGCGGAACATTTCTGTCCCTGGAGGCCAAATGCAGAGCGAACAATACCAAGAGCAGCCTCCTCCACATCCGCTTTGTTGGACACGATGGCGGGATTCTTCCCTCCCAGCTCCAGGATTGCAGGCCTGATATAACGTCCCTCGGCAAACCGGCGGTAGATAGCCATTCCTACATCATAGGAGCCGGTAAAGGTCAAGCCGTCCACTTCAGGGTTTTCCACCAAAGACTTGCCCATAACACTGCCAGAACCCGTCACAAAATTCAGAACACCAGCAGGTAAGCCGGCTTCTGCAAAACAATCAAAGAGCAGCCGGATCACCCAGGGTGTGTCGCTGGCGGGTTTCATTACTACTGTATTCCCCGTGACCAGCGCTGCTCCTGCCGGCCCACCCGTCAAGGCTGCCGGAAAATTAAAAGGACTGATCACCAGCCAGACGCCATATGGTTTTAACACTGAGTAATTGGTGGCCTTGTAGCCCTGTAGCGGATCCTGGCCCATTTTCGTTCTGAAACCCTGGTTGCTTTCCAGTTCATCACAGGCATAACGCAGCAGCGCAGGTGCTTCCGCGACATCCCCGAGTGCCTCCATGCGGTTCTTGCCGACTTCCAGGGAAGTCATCGCTGCCAAAGTAAATATACGTTCGTCAATTAGATCTGCCGTTTTGCGAATGATTTCCACTCGCTCCTGCCAGGGGGTGCGGCTCCATTCTGGAAATGCCCGGCGGGCAGCTGCCACGGCATCTGCCGCATCGCGGGCAGTCCCGCTCTGAAAGATACCCAACACCTGATTCTTATTGATGGGTGTATTGCTGGTGAACTTCTCCTCCGCAAAGCGCTCTTGCCCATCGATCACCATGGCGTGTTCCTGTCCCAATTCCGAGAGGACCTGGTCCAGCGCTCCCTCAAAACGCGCATGAAGCTCCTCAGGAGGATCGAACATCGTCCCATAAGTCAATTCAAAATCAGTCATCAGGGTTACTCCTTGACCAGCAGGATAGATCTATGCGACTGCCGGGAATAAAAGCAGGGGCGCTTCACCGCCCACTACTTGGAAACGAATAAAGGGTGTCACAAGGGTCAATGTGGCTTATGACAGTGGTATTATAACAGTGGGTCTGAGAGCTGATACTCATTCTTTTATGATGTTAACGGAGACCCTATTCTTTAGGAGAGAAATCACATTGTATTAACCAAGAGAACCATTCAGGTTTACCATTCGCAGAGTCGGTGCTAGGTTTCAGAAAGAAACCAGTTCCGGGAAACAGACCTACCTCATCCGGAATGAAATAAAGCAAGCATAAATGCATCTTTTGATAAGATCACATAAGATTATCTCCGTTTGGATCATTTTGACACTTGCAGCCACAATAACTGCTGCAGCGTGTCAGGCGTCGGACATGCCGGCAGGTGATCGGGAAACTGGTCCACCAGCCTACACGACCCAAACCAGCAAATCTGATTCGCCCGGCTGGTGGATCCCAGACGCTGGAAGCACCTGGCAGTGGCAGCTAAGCAGTCCAGATATCGACCACACCATCGTAGTGGATATATATGATATTGATCTCTTTGAGGCCGATCCCAGTACAGTGGCTGACCTACAGGCTAATGGATCCAGGGTGGTCTGCTATCTGAACGCAGGAGCGTGGGAGGACTGGCGTCCTGACGCAGCAGTTTTTCCTGAACAGGTGCTTGGTCTTGACTACCAGGGATGGGAGGGAGAGCGCTGGCTGGATATCCGCCAGCTGGAAGAATTAGGTCCCACCATGGAAGCCCGCCTGGATCTCTGTCAGTCAAAGGGCTTCGACGGGGTGGAACCCGACAATATCGATGGGTATCAGAATGAAACCGGCTTTCCCCTGACCTATACAGACCAGCTGGCTTACAACCTCTGGCTGGCAAGTCAGGCTCACAGCCGTGGTCTATCCATTGCCCTTAAGAATGATAGTGACCAGGCAGCAGATCTAGTTAATTATTACGACTGGGCCTTGGCAGAAGACTGTTTTACCGAAGGTTGGTGCCAGGACCTGGCTCCATTCCTGAAAGCCGGGAAAGCAGTCTTTGCGGCAGAGTATACCGATCGAATGACACCGCATCAATTTCGGGATAAGGTATGTCCTCAAGCAAGAATATCCGGTATTAATGTGATCCTTAAACACCGCAATCTGGGTGCCTGGCGGCAGGAGTGTCCTTGAATCATCACGAACTGTCCAGGTATGTTGTAAACAAAATTTTTTACCGCTACAATTCTAGTTGATGAATAACAAAGAAAACCTTCCCGGCAGTGCATTCCGAGGTCAGCTCTACGGATTTTTCCTTGGCATTTCAGGTATCAAGCGCCATTTCCGCAGGATGCTGGACAGGGGTGCTTATCCGGACCAGCCAGATCCTCCTCCCGGGCGTTTCTACAAAGATTATGCGATCAATGAGAACCTGGTGGAGGGCAGGCGCTACTGGAAGATCTCGCCCCGGGAAAACCCATCCAGAAAAAATGTTCTCTACCTGCACGGCGGGGCTTACGTTACCAATATCAAGTCAATCCACTGGGATCTGATCGGCGAGTTGATCTCTCGCACCGGGGTCAGGGTCATTGTGCCAGATTATCCCCTGGCACCAACAGCCAATTTTCGGGTGACTTATGATTTCCTGGCAGCGCTTTACAACCACCTAATCCAGGAAATTTCACCGGGGAACCTGGTTATCATGGGCGATTCCGCCGGCGGTGGTTTGGCCCTGGGCTTTGCGCAGCAGTTGAGAAATTTTTCTCTGCCACTGCCCAGCCAATTGATTCTGCTCTCCCCCTGGTTGGATATCACCATGACCAATCCCGCAGTATCTGAAATTGTGCCATACGACAAAATTCTGGACGTCCCTGCCTTGATCAAAGCGGGCAAAGCCTATGCCGGGGATCTGGACCCCAGAGACTTCCGGGTTAGCCCGATCTATGGCGATCTCCAGAATCTTCCGCCAATTTCGCTCTTTATCGGGACCCACGAAGTGCTGATGCCAGACGCCAGAAAATTCAAGGACCTGATGAATACGAATGATTTCCGATTGAATTACTACGAATATCCCCACATGTTCCACGTCTGGATCACCATCACCAGACTGCCTGAAGCTCGCCAGGCGATCGATCAAGTTGCCAATCTGTTGAGAGAGTCTGAAATTTGAGGATAAGAATTTTCTGACAGTATCAATTGAACTGCTTCCAAAACGAATTCTCTGTGCGGGCTGGGGCTCCACTGGCCCTTCAAGGATTAGCTGTTGGCTCCCTGACAGAGATGATACCCATTTGTAGTAGAATAAAACAACAACATACAGCAAGGAATTAGCGTTCCTGAGATTGTATTGGAGAAGAATATGTCTGAAGATAAATCAAACGATCTACCAAAGATCGGATATCTGTTCCACCATCCCAACATCGGCCACGCAAATGATAAATTTCGCCTGGATATTTACCTGTCTTCCGAGACCACGGAACTGCATTTCGACGTGCTCCGGGCCACTTTCTTCATCCGCTCTCCGCGGGACACAGTGACAAATTTGAAAATCCTGCATCCCTGGAATTATGAGAAAACCGCCCGGGTCTGTCCCGGACCGATCATTATGGAAGATCGCAAGGGGAAAAAAGAGGAAGCTTTTTCGTTTGGCGGCGATTTAACCATAACCCTGAAGGACTCGCTGACCGCCTGCAGCTTGGTATCAAACGCGCCTATCCTGCACATCAGCGGGGGCACAAAGATGGACGAGTTATTCGTGCAGGAAGTCGAGATCCTGCTGGCGGAGAAGAGAGCGAAATTATCCGAGAACCGTGAACTCCGGGATCTGTACTGCCGGACCGACCCATTGAATTTGTATATCGCCTGCCTGAATGGTCTCAAAGAGAAAATCCACGGTTTTAAACACGGGGATGAACATTACCACAATTTGCTTGCCTATCTTGAGACCCAGGAAAGCCGCCTGGCTGCAGCCGGTTTATTGAGTGAATCTTTCCAGACCTTCGAAGACATCCTGGAGTCTTGATCGCTCAAGCAGGACCTGGCTGGTATTGGCTAACGACCCTTCAGCTGGACCTGAATTTCACACAAGGTTGTTCCAAACTTACAAAGCAGAAGCCATGAGCCATCCCCACGACCATACCCACACACACACGGAAAACATCCGGGTTGCTTTCTTTCTTAACCTGGGGTTTACTCTATTCGAAGTCATCGGTGGTCTGTACACCAACAGCCTTGCTATCCTCTCCGACGCATTGCATGATTTGGGAGACAGTTTTTCGCTGGGCATGGCCTGGTATCTGGAAAGACATTCTCACAAGGAAAGCGACGTAAAGTATTCCTACGGCTACCGGCGCTTCTCACTGCTGGCAGCCCTGATCAACACCATTGTCCTGATCGCCGGTTCGATCTACATTCTTTCAGAAGCTATACCCAGACTGCTCCACCCGGAGCACTCCAACGCGGGGGGCATGGTCGTCCTGGCTGTGGTGGGAATTGCAGTAAACGGCTTTGCTGCCCTCCGTGTTCGCAGTGAAGGGTCACTCAACGCCCAGGTGATCTCCTGGCATTTGCTGGAAGTCGTGCTTGGCTGGGCAGCGGTCTTGATCGTCAGCATCAGCCTCCTGATCACCGACATCCACATTCTCGATCCGATCCTCAACGGCAAGGCCCGGGTCATCGAAGAGGGAGAAAGCCATGAAGATCGACGGCGGATGCCACTGTGGCGCCATAAGCTACGAAGCGGAAATCGATCCGGAGAAGGTCGGGATCTGCAACTGCCAGGACTGTCAGCAGCTCTCGGCTTCGGCGTTCAGGACCATCGTCCTGGTGGAG
>JARROG010000078.1:0-7104 GCA_037384185.1 Anaerolineales bacterium
GGGCCAGGCGGCGTCGATTTCAGCCAGGACGGTGTCCAGGTCGGCAGCGCCGCTAACATAGTCGGTCAGGCCAGTCCACTCGGCACCGGAGCCGACTTCTGGGGGCATGAGGTCCGAGGCGTCGAAGCGGAATGCAGTAGCTTCAGCGACGAGCTCGGCGATGCCGCGCTCTATCGGCTGGCCGTACATGTCCGGAGTAGCGGTCAGGTGGGCAGCGAGTGCGCCGCCGTTTTCCAGCCAGCCGCCAGCGGACTGCGGGGTGGTAAAGTACTCCATCAGAGCCCGGACTTCGGGGCGGTCGTTGAACATGGACATGATGTCGCCAGCGACGAGGAAGGGCTTGCCGTACTGCTCGTCCACAGGCGGGAAGTAGAAGAAGTCATAGTCGACGCCAGCCTCGGCGCTCTCGGGGAAGAAGCCGGTGATAAAGTTGCCCTGGCGATGCATCCAGCACTTGGGCGGATCTTCGAACATGGGCAGGGGTGCGTCGCCAAAGTAGGTGGAGACGATGGCCTGGGTACCGCCGTAGACATAGTCGGGGTTGAACCAGATCTTGCTCCAGAGCTCGATGGCGTTCTTGACCTCGGGCGATTCGAAGGGCAGGGTGCCTGCCACCCAGGCGTCATAGTTGTCGAGGGAGGTGGTGCGGAGCATCATATCCTCGGTCCAGTCGGTGGCGGGCCAGCCGGTGGCTGCCTGCGACTCGATGCCGATGCACCAGGCGGTGTCTCCGTCGTCAGCGATCTGCTGGGTGAGGGCGAGCAGTTCGTCCCAGGTGGTGGGGATGGTATAGCCGGCGGCGTCCCAAGCCTTCTTGGGATACCAGACGAGGCTCTTACCATTGAAGCGGTGCCAGACACCAGCGATGATAGAGCCGTCAGGACCATCCATGGTGGCCATATCCCACCAGCTGGGCAGGTAGTTGTCGAAGGAGGACTGAGGGAGCTTGTCGCTCATGTCGACCACATAACCTTTGGCAACCAGAGTCTTCAGCAGACCGGGCTGCGGGAAGTCGGCAATGTCGGGGGCGTCTCCGGCCTCAACACGAATGGAGATGGAGGCTTCAAATTCCTTGGAGCCTTCATATTGGATGTCGATCCCGGTGGCTTCCTCGAAAGCAGCGATGGAGTTGTCAAATTTGACGGCATCTTCGTCGGTGAAGGGGCCAGCCATTGTGACAACGGTGCCATCAAATTCGCCGGCCATGGCGCGATCATAGTAGGTGCCGGTCATTTCGCCTTCGCCAGACTCACCTGTATCGGTGGTAGTCTCACCAGTTGTTTCTTCCTCAGTTGCAGCAGCAGGGGTTTCGGTCTTTCCGCCGCAGGCGCCGAGAATGAGAGAACTGACGAGCAAGAGGGCGATCAGCACCCATAGAAAACGGTTCTTTTTCATTCTTCTTACTCCTTATCAGTAGGTTGATAATAAAGATACTTTAAGAGATGTTCAGTAGATTAATTGAGAGCAATCACCTCCTTGTCGTTCGCACTTAAGCAGATATTGATTTGAAGATAAATCAAATAAGAGGAAAATTGCATCATAAATACTTCTATAAGAATACCAAGGGCAAGCCAGGAATGGGCTGCAGGAAAGGACGTACGCTATATCATACTCAGATTTACTGATTCTAACAAGGATATTCAGTAATTTTAAGATATATTTAGGTAGATTGGGAGTATTTAGGGGGTAAATTTCATTCGTATATGACCTGAATTGGGAGGAGTGAAATAACACAACTCATGAATTTATCACTGGATCAGAAATATCAGGATGCCCTGGATTATATTTACAGCTTCGTCGATTTCAGCTTGACTCACCAGGAAAATCTCAGCCCTGAGAACTTTGACCTTTCAAGAATGGTCCAATTCCTGGAGGAATTGGGAAATCCCCAGGATAAATTTCCCTCAATTCATGTCGCAGGCTCCAAAGGAAAGGGCTCGGTCAGTGCCATGTGCGCCTCAGTTCTCCAGCAAGCCGGTTATCAGGTAGGGCTGTATACGTCTCCCCACCTCAAGGATTTTGAGGAACGGATCCAGGTCAATCGGGTCTCCATGGACCGATCCATCCTGGTAGAGTACGTTGCTGAGATTAAGCCAGCGGTTACTCGTATTCCGGGACTGACCACTTTTGAGATCATGACTGCCCTGGGATTCTTATATTTTGCCCGCCAACAAGTAGATATTGCAGTTGTAGAAGTAGGCTTGGGTGGTCGTTTGGATGCCACCAATGTCATCATTCCCTTGGTTTCGGTGATCACTTCCCTTTATCTCGATCATGTCTCGATCCTTGGAGACACTTTGGATAAGATTGCCAGGGAAAAGGGCGGGATCATCAAGACTGGAATCCCGGTTGTTTGTGCTCCTCAAAAGCAAATTGCCCTGGATGTGATCCGGGAGATTTCGGAATCCAGGAACGCGCCGTTGATTGAAATAGGACGGGATTACCGTTTTGAAATCTCCTCACGATCGCTGGAGGGGCAGGAATTCTTAATTGAAGAGGCTGATCGGCAAATCAATCTGTCTATCCCGCTGGTTGGTGATTTTCAGGTGATCAATGCTGTCACTGCCTATGCCGCCCTGGACTCCCTCCCTGAGAAAGACTTCTCACTCCAGGAGGAGGCGATCAGGCAAGGATTTCAGGACACAGCCTGGCCAGCCCGGTTTGAGGTGCTGCGTCGGGATCCTCCCCTGGTGATCGATTCCGCCCATAATCCAGCTTCCATAGGAAAACTGCGGGAGACTGTCGATGAATTTTTTCCCGGACGGCCTATGATTCTAGTTTTTGGAATATCAGAGGATAAGCAGCTGGACGGAATGTTGGCGGAGATCCTGCCCAGAACGTCATACTTGATTACCACCCAGGCAGACCATCCTAGAGCTATGGACGCTTTTGACCTGGCTCAGCGGGCAGGGAGTTATGACTGCCAGGTTGAAGCCATACCCGAGGTTAGAGAAGCACTGGAAAAAGCGCTCGAATTGGCTGCTGATGGCGAGCTGGTGTTGGTTGCCGGCAGTATTTTTGTAGCTGCCAGCGCACGAATTGCCTGGTTAGGAGAGGATTAAGGACAGGCATTCTGTAAGTGCTCTTCGAATGTCCTTGTGAATGCATGCCGGCCAGTTCCATCACACAGCGCTCTGAAATAAAAGAAATCTGTCTCCGCAGGCTGGGCAACCGACTGCAGTGCCGCCAAGCCAGGATTGCAGATCGGACCAGGCGGTAATCCGGGATTTTCATAAGTATTGTAGGAGGAAGGCAGTTTCAGGTCTTCCAGGCTGAGAGGGTTTGTCCACCAGGTTCCCTGCTGCTGATTGTATCCCAGGGCATACTGAATTGTGGGATCGGCCGCCAGGTTCATATCTGCCCGCAATCGGTTCAGGAATACTGAGGCGATTTGGGGCATCTCCTCCTCGACAACGGTCTCCCTTTCGATGATCGACGCCAGGATAACTGCCTGGTGAATTGAAAGCCCTTGATCTTGGAGTTGGGATTCCATTTCTGGTGTGATTTGGGATAGGAAGGTCTGATACAAGAGATCCACCAGCTCTCCTGCACTGATCTCCCTCTCGACCGGGTAGCTCCCAGGGAACAAGTAACCTTCTCTTCCCTCAGATTCGACAATTTGCAAGAACTCGTCCGGGTCAAGCTCCAGGCCGATTCCCAGGAATGTCGCGCTGATCTCCTCAGCTCTCCATCCGGGCAGAACAGAAACGGTGGTCTGGGATGGAGCTGGGCTTTCCAGCGCTTGAGCGATCTCGAATTCGGTCATTCCCCCGGCAAAGCGGTATTCTCCTGCCTGGATCCGGGTATCGATACCAGAATAGATCAGGTAGGACCGGAAGGTCGAGCGGTGCTGGACCAGGCCTAATTCCTCCAATTGGCTCAAAATCTCTTCCAGTGAGGTGCCAGGATTTACTGTCATTCTGACGCTGTTTTCACCTATCCGAAGCGGGGTAAAAAGTTCGTCACCTGAAAAGATCAGGATGATGGATTGCTGGTAAAGTTTTTGGATGGACAGCGCGGGAGCAGGGGATCCGAAGCTTTGAGCTGCCCGAGAAGGGATGCTGCCAGCAATGACTCCCAGCAAACATAATGCTGCCAGGAAGAGCACCATAATGCTGAGCCCAAGCAGTCTTTTACCCCAGCGATTGTTTTTCGTGCTCATAACTCCTCTCTGCCTGCCAAGCTTTCCAGGTAATTTTGTAAAATGATTGCAGCCGCGAGATCGTCCAGATGCCCTGCTCTTTTATTCCGGTTGACGTTCATCTCTCTTCTTATCTGCTGGGCTTTTTGAGTGGATCCGTATTCATCGACCAGCTTGACTGGAATAGCCCCGATATCACGGATGGTATCTGCCAACTTAACTGCTCCCGCTGCCTGCGGGCTTGGGCTGCCGTCCCAGTTCAATGCCTGACCGATCAAGATCAAAGTCGCTCCTTGTTCCACGGCAATGCGCAGGATCTCACGGGCGTCCTCCAGGCGGGATTGGTGCTGTATTACATCCAGAGGAGAGGCGATTATTCGAGTCGGATCGCTGACCGCTACCCCCAGGCGTTTTTCGCCAGGATCAACCGCCAGGATCCTGCCGGGGTCATTATCCACGAATGTTTTCTCCTGTGGTGATCATGATCCGGAATGGCAGGAGAGGGATGCGGTCCCACCAACCAGGCCAAGTTTTGATGTCAGGCTCCTGATCCAACCCTAAATCCTCTACCAGGATGGCACCAGCTTGTTTTATAGGTTTTCCTTGAATCAGAGGGTTTATTTCATCGGGATTGATAATCGGGATTTCTTCCCAGGAAATTTCCATCTGCCAGCTGAATTGCAGATCGCGATCTTCCGTTGGATCCGTCACCTTTGCTAAGGCAATACTCTCCAGCAACGGTTGAAAGCTGCTGTTCTGGTACTGAGCCTGGACCAGTTGGTTGCTCAAAGCTATTAGATCCTGATAGGATGCATAATAAACTGGATATTGGACCGTCCTTTCCAGCCAGAGAGCATCACCGGGAGCTTCGAGACCAGGTGCATAGCTTTCCTCCACAACCACATGATCTTTCAGTTGGGATGATAGCAGCAAATCTTGATCCTGGAGTATCATTTGGATTTGCTGGCGTGCTTTTTCCTCCAGAATTTGATCTATTTGTCTGCTGAGTTCAATCCGGTCAGTTTCAGTTGGAGCCGGGATAAGAAGATCTGAACCCCCTGAGGTCGGCTCGGGATTAGTAACTGTTAGTTCTGCTCCCGCCTGGTAGTTGATCAACTGGATCTGGCCCTCCGCCACATTTCCAGTCTCCCCAGGATTTTGCGCTTCAATTTCGACTTGCGACTGCTCCCCAGCTCCAGGGGGGATACTGGCCTCTTTGAGGGTGTGGAAGAGCACAGGTTGATCTCCCCCGGTGCTGAGTATCGTTCCGGACGGGATGGTAATTGCACTCTGTCCCAAGTTTGTAAATACCACCAAACCTTGCGCGTAGTCGGTAGGAATGGGAATGCTGCCAGAGGCCGGAATTGATCGCTGCGCGCTGACCAGGATTTCCAGCTCCCTTCCTGGTACAGTTCCTGAAATGCCAATTTCCTCTTGATCAGCTTCTGCCTTGAAAGGGACCAGAAGTGTTTCTCGATTGACTTCTGACTGAATCGTTATCTCCGCGGTGGGCAGCAGGGTGGCGGCAACTGCCAGCACAGCCAGCACCCCCAGTGTGAAGATCGGAATTCGAGCCCAGATGGACAGTTCTTTTCTGGGTGCGGGGGGATCCCTATCCAGGTTATCTGGTGCAGGGTTCTCTAATTTAAATCGCTGTAGGTCCTGGCGCTGGAATTCCCGGAAGGACTTTCCCCAAGGTTGAAGCTGGGCGTCCCTGCGAGTCTGAAAAATTGGGATGCCTGCTTTGCCGGCCTGGAACTTGACTTCTGGGTCCTCTGTCAGGAGAGCGAGCTGGCTTCCAGAGGCGGAGGCGTATCTTTCCAGCAGGATGAGATCTAACCGTTCCCGGAGAACTTTTTCCCCCTCAGGCCAGACAAGAAGCACCCGGGGAGCTTGAGCCCAGTCCATCTTATCGCGCACAGATAGTGTATCGTCATGAGCTTCAAGCTGAATGATCTGGGTTTTCACAACTGTAATTATACCTAAGATAGCAGGACCGGTCTCCGGGGAGACCAGCCCCGTGATTAAGATTTTGTGTCGTCAGTCCTGGAGTTTATTTTCGATCCAGACAGGCACACTGTCGAGCGCGTCCTGGAGTTTCTCAGGATGCTTCCCTCCAGCTTCAGCCATCGCCGGCCGTCCTCCACCCCCTCCGCCGATCATTTTTGCAGCTTGCTGGACCAGTTCACCTGCTTTGAAGCTCTGCTTGATCAGATCCTCAGTGACCGCTGCGACCAGTCTGGGAGTGCCCTCGATTACTGTCCCCAACACTACAATCCCTCTCTCCGGGACCAGCTGCCGGAAACGGTCTGCCACCATTCGCAAAGTATCAAGGTCTGCCTCTTCCAGGATGCGAGTGAGCAAATTTACATCGCCAACCTGAACCAGATCCTGCAGGGCAGAATCCAGTTCGATCACCGCAAGTTTCCGCAGCAGCCGGTCGCGGGATTTTTCAGCATTTTTATTCTGTTCCAGCAGAGCGCTGACCTGGATTGCCAGTTGATCAGGGCCGGTGGAAAGAGATGCTGCTGCATTCTCCAGCTCCTGGAACCTGGATCGGACCAGTTGGTAGGCAGCACGGCCAGTGACGGCTTCAATTCTGCGAATTCCCGCCGCCGTACTGCCTTCACTGGTGATCAGGAACAGGGCTACATCGCTGCTTCGTTCACAGTGGGTTCCACCACATAATTCGTATGAAAAATCACCCATTTTGATTGTCCGGACCACATCCCCATACTTCTCTCCGAACAGCGCTCGTGCACCTTCATCGATCGCTTCCTGGAGAGGTTTATGCTTGATTCGCAGGGGGTGGTCTTCCAGGATACGGTGGTTGACCTCCTGTTCGACAGCCAGCAGTTCTTCCTTACTCAAAGCTTGGTTGTGGGTGAAATCAAAACGCAGGTGATCAGGCGCAACCAGAGATCCTGCCTGCCTGGCGTGCTCCCCGATCACCTTGTCGAGTG
>JARROG010000079.1:0-7529 GCA_037384185.1 Anaerolineales bacterium
CCCGGGAGGACACTTCCAGAAAAATATGATAATCGAGCTTGTCTATCGACCCCAGCAGTGCTTTGAACCCCGGGAGCCCAGCCACATTGGCAATCTCCAAGGGATCGGCAAGCATCACGGTTGTACCCCGCGGCAGCAGTAATCGGGAGAGATTTTCGGGAACTACTAAAGTGGAATCCAGATGGACATGGGTATCGATGAATCCAGGGATGGCATAGCTCCCACCTCCATCAAGGACCTGATCCGCTCGATAATCCCCAGCATAAGGAGTGACAATTCTGCCGTCTTTTATACCAATAGATCCTGGTTCGATTGACCCATTGTAAACGTTAACAACTTGCACGTGATCAATTCGCAGGTCCAGCGGCACTTCACCAAGGGCTGCCCTGATTAAGTTCTTGCGTTCTTCCAAATTGATCATGGACTATAAACCGCGCTGACCCCGGATATAGGGCAATCCCAGTGCTGCTGGTGTACCTATGCGCTTGCGGTTGGCTTCGCGGGACCCGATCACCAGGAAAATCACCGTGAAGGCATAAGGAAGCATTTTCAGGAAAAATCCGTAGTAAGTGTTGTAGAAAAATGGATTTGCCAATCCCAGGATGACGGAAGGGCCCTGGATATCCAGCACCAGGCGGCGCAGCGCGCCAAAAGTAAACGCACCAAAAGCCGCCCTGACTGGATTCCACTGAGCAAAGATCACCAGACCTATGGCAATCCACCCCTGTCCGGAGGTTGTCAGAACGCCAAACCAGCCGGGAGAGATCGATAGACTGATGGTCGCTCCCGCCAGGCCTGCCAGCAATCCACCTACGAAGACGTAAAAATAGCGCAGCCCAAAAACCCGGATTCCCAGGGTATCCGCGGCCGCTGGATATTCACCTACTGCCCGCAGATGCAAGCCCGGGCGGGTGCGGTTGATGTAATACCAGGCCAAGGGAACAAACAAATAACCGATAAAAACCATGATGCTGTGGTTTGTGAAAAAGACCTTCCCCAGGATAGGGATCTGACTTAAGAGAGGAATGGTCAATTTCGGAAGTTGAGGCACCACATCGCGCAAACTGGTTAACCCTTCGCCGAAAACCAGACTGACGCCAGTCGCCAAGAAGTTCAAAGCCAATCCGCTGATCACCTGGTCAGCCTGGAGAGTAATTGCGATAAAAGCATGAACCTGACTGATCAAACCGGCAGCCAGCATAGCAACCAGCAGTCCAATCCAGGGATTTCCGGTAGTTGCGGAAAACCGGTAAGCCGTCATCGCACCCAACAGCATCATCCCCTCGACTCCCAGGTTGAGAATCCCCGAGCGTTCAGAGAAGATCTCTCCAACAGTTGCATATAACAGGACGGTACCGGTGGCTACACCCGAAGCTAAAACAATTAATAGATCCATTTAATCCTCCACCCGGCGGATGATCCGCACTCGATTCCGCAAGAAAAAGTCACTGGCTATCAAAGCCACCATGATCACTCCCTGGATCAAGGTTGGCACACCGGAAGGCTGAACTTCCCTGCCTGCCAGAATCAGAGCGCCGAAAAGGATTGAGGCTACAATCACCGCCAGGGGATTGAGCTTGGCTAACCAGGCGATAATGATTCCCGTATAACCGTATCCAGGAGAAATCGCACCCTGCAGCCGGTGCACTACACCCGCAATCTCGGACATTCCTGCCAGCCCAGCCAATGCTCCAGATACCATCATTACCAGGATGATATTTCTGCCGATCTTCACTCCAGCATATTCTGCCGCGCGGGGGTTATCACCAATCAGACGAATCTCATATCCCCACTGGGTCTTTGCCAATACGAACCACAGGATCACGGCAGCCACCACTGCAAATGCCAAACCTAGATGGGTTGTC
Organism: Anaerolineales bacterium; assembly: GCA_037384185.1. Lineage (GTDB taxonomy): Bacteria > Chloroflexota > Anaerolineae > Anaerolineales > UBA11858 > B10-G9. The sequence continues at coordinate 1,866 of JARROG010000079.1, forward strand.
AAACCGCTGAATACCTTCCACCTTCCAGCCAGGTCTGACAGCCTCGGCAGCCAGGCATTGCGCTGGAACATTCGTGACATCTGGAAGCCACCTTCGGTCCAGATCGCATAGATGAAATAGTTGTTCCACTCGATGGCAATATAGTTCATCATTAACGTGGAAATGATCTCATTGACGTTGTAGCGGGCTTTCAAGAATCCCGGGATAAAACCCCACAGGGCCCCGAACAACATCCCGAAAACCGCCATAGTTATAATGAACAGCCATTGGGGTGCATCTTCGGGAAGAATGGGCAGCAGCACTACCATGCTGGCGCCAAATGCTCCCAGGAAAAATTGGCCTTCCGCCCCAATATTCCAGAGCTTCATGCGGAAGGCGATAGAACATGCCAGCCCAACCAGCATCAAGGGGATGGCTTTGACCATCGTGTCTGATAAAACTCCCAGACTGCCGAAAGAATACTTGGCGATATGTTTATAAACCGCCCAGGGTTGTCCTCCAGCGATCCTGATCACCAGGGCGCCAACCAGTAAGGCAATTACTACTGCCACGATCGATAAGAGGGGCGACAGCCAGCGGGGAGGATTTTCTACCCGGTTTTCTACTTTGATTTGATAAGGAAAAATCGGCCGTTTGGAGGGTTTGTTGACCTCTGCTGCACTCATATCAGGAAACTCCTTCCGATTCGATCTGCTCCTGCGGCGTACCTGTCATCATCAATCCGATTTTGTTGATATCTCCATCCTGGACCTCGCCCATGATCTTCCCTTCGTAAATGACGTAGATCCGGTCGCTCAAGGACAGCAGTTCTTCTAACTCCTCAGATATCAATAAGATAGCCGCGCCAACCTGGCGCTGAGCCAGCAGCAAACGCTGGACTCCTTCAATCGCCCCCACGTCCAGTCCGCGGGTGGGTTGGACAGCGATCATCAACCTTGGCTCACTGGATATCTCCCTGGCGAGGATGACCTTCTGCAAGTTGCCACCTGACAGCAGCCGAACGGATGTATCGATGGTGGGTACGATGATATCGTACGCTTCTTTAAGATCCTCGGCATAAGTTTCCGCTTCTGCCATATGCAGCAGCCCACCGCTTCCGATCGGATTTTGATCGTAGTTCTTCATGATCACGTTATCGGTCACACTTAGATTAGGTGCTGTGCCGACCAGCGTGCGGTCCGCCGGGATCAGCGAGATTCCATGGCGGATGCCCAGCTTGACTGGTTTATTGGTGACATCTTGTTGGTTGACAATGACCTTACCCGCTGTAGCTTGACGCAGTCCTACCAGGGTTTCAGCCAGCTCGTTCTGGCCGTTGCCAGCCACGCCAGCCAGCCCAACAATCTCTCCCTGGCGGACATTTAAGCTGACGCCTCTCAATGCGGGCAGCCCTTTATCGTTATTTGCTTCCACCCCTTCCACAGTAAGTACTTCATCCCCTACTTCAATGTCCTGCCGTTCAATCCTGAAAACAACATCCCGCCCGACCATCAAATGGGCCAGTTCCTCTCTGGTCACATCACTGGTATTCAGGCCGTGAGAGGTCACTTTGCCTTTCTGCAGCACAGTGACGCGATCCGAGATATCCATCACCTCATGGAGTTTATGGCTGATGAACACCACTGATTTTCCCTGCCCTGTCATCGAGCGCACGGTGTTGAACAGCTCATCGATCTCGGTGGGAGCCAACACAGCTGTAGGTTCATCCATTATCAACACATCAGCACCGCGATAGAGCATCTTCAAGATTTCAACTCGCTGCTGTTCGCCGACAGACAGCTGCCAGATTTTAGCACTTGGGTCAACGTGCAAACCGAATTTGAGGGCCATTTCCTCAATGACCTGGTCATAATTGGAAAGCTGCATTCGGAATTTGGGCTCATCCAAACCTAACAAAATATTTTCTGTCACACTTTGAGATGGAACCAGCATGAAGTGCTGGTGGACCATTCCGATGCCTTCCTCGATAGCTTCCCTCGGCGATCCAAATTCGACCTGCTTTTGATGGACCCGGATCGACCCGGAATCAGCTCGGTAAAGCCCCGCCAGTACGTTCATTAGAGTGCTTTTTCCAGCGCCATTCTCCCCCAGCAAGGCGTGCACTTCCCCTTTACGCAGGTCAAAATCCACCCGGTCGTTAGCGAGCACACCAGGGAACCTTTTGGTGATGCCCCGCATGCTGACAACGTTCTCAAAGCCGCTTTCAGTATTTTCTGCTTCCATAGCAACTCACCACTTCTTGAACAATGAAAATTAACAGGAAATAATAATAAAATAATACCTATTAAGCAGGGTGGTCGGCCAAACCGACCACCCTGCATGTCATACTGATCTAGAGTTCAGGCAGTTCGGCAGTGACGTTTTCGTTCCACCAATACATACCGTACTCACACTCGAGCCCGGGGGCTCCCGGAGCAAACTGATCGATATCAGCCTGCTGCATTCTCTCGCCGTCAGGAACAACCACATTACCCTGGTTGTCAATGATCGGGCCAGCAAAGACATCAAAGCGGTTGAACTCACCCGCCAGGGCTGCTGCCAAAGTGTCCTTGACCTTCTGCAGGTCTTCTTCGGGCAAACTGGCAACGCCAGGCTGCAGTTCTTCACCTTCCATGAAGCCGTAGATTCCCAGGCCTCCAGTGGAGGCGTCAAAATACTGCCAGCCGTATTCATAGCTGCCTGCCATTACGTCCTCGACAATGCCGACGAACACAGGACCCCAGTTCCAGTAAGGAGCCGTGAGGCATTCGGGAACTGTGCAGGACCCGGACCAGTCATAGGTGATGCCGTAAACGCCTTCCCGGTCTGCAGCTGCCAGAGCGGAAGCGGGGGTATCGGCACCAGTCATCACAACATGCGCACCGGCGTCAAACAAGGAATCCGCGCCTTCACGCTCAATGATCGGGTCGTGCCAGGTATTGATCCAGCGGATGTCCAGGGTGCACTCAGGGCAGGTCTCCTGGATACCCAGGGCATAAGCGTTGAACAGACGGAACTCTTCGGGAATGGGGAAAGTCGCCATGCCGCCGATCACAGTCTCGCCATCAGCTTTGGCCCTTGACCCAGCGATCATGCCAGCCAGGTACTTCATGACTTCCATCTCACCGAACATGTTGCCGAAGTTGGTCATATTGGATTTGTAGCCGCTGATATGGACGTAGCCAATCTCAGGGAACTCTTCCGCAACCACTTCCATGGAATCCATGTAACCAAAGGAGCCACCAAAGATCAGGTCAAAACCCTTTCGCGATAGAGCGCGGAAGACCTGCTCGGAGTCAGCGCCTTCTGCAACGGATTCAACATAGGCAGTATGGATGCCGTCGACGTTTTCGTTGAGGTAGGTGATGCCATCATACTGAGCCTGGGACCATCCACCATCATCATGGGTGCTGAGCATCACAAAAGCGACATTGAATTTTCCTTCTTCAATGTCTGGGATTTGCAGTCCGCCCTCTTCTTCAGCGGCTGCGGGTTCTTCCATGGCCTCTTCGCCCTCCATGGGTTCCTCAGCCGGAGCCGGCTGACAGGCAGTGAATACAAATGCTGCAATCAGCATAAGACTAATCACTAACCATAGACTTTTCTTTCTCATTTTATCTCCTCTATACAAATGAACAATGGACTTCTTCTCCTGCATTAACTTCGAGAGTCACCTCCTTATCTAACCAGGTTCTTTTTCATTAGGTATAAGTATACTTGAATATTGCTTCTCACAATTAAGAACAATATCCCATAATCTAACCTGACAGTTTACAGTTGTTCGAAATGAACGGAAGCGAATCAGGGTACGATCCGCGTTCCGGTTTCACCCTTAAGCGCGCGCCCGATATTTTCCGGGTTGGTGATAATGGCTTCTTTACCACCCTCTTCCAGGAACTTGACAATCGCTTTGATCTTTGGTTCCATTGAGCCTTTTGCGAAATGCTTGCCTTCAGCAAGGTACTTTTTCGCTTCAGCTACCGTCATCTGGTCAACATCTGTCTGTTCGGGTGTACCAAAATTGAGCGCAACTTTTTCCACAGCAGTTGAGATCAGCAGCAGGTCCGCGTTGATCTCGTTTGCCAGGAACGCAGAGGCGAAATCTTTATCGATCACTGCAGCTGTACCGACCACCCCATCTTCTGTTTCAATCACTGGAATGCCGCCCCCACCCACTGTGATGGTCACTGAGCCGGTATCGATCAAGGCTTTGATTGCCTCCAGCTCCATGATCTCCACAGGAATCGGAGAAGCCACAACCCTCCGCCAACCGCGGCCAGCATCTTCTACAACATCCCAACCCAGCTCTTCCTCTTTCTTCTTGGCTTCGGATTCTTCCATGAAGGAGCCAATTGGTTTGGCAGGGGCTTGAAAAGCGGGATCGTTGGGATCGACCCGAACCTGGGTGATCACAGTCGCCACAGGTTTAGCGATACCTCGCTTTTTTAGTTCGTTCTGGATGTTCTGCTGCAGAGCATAACCAATTGCTCCCTGGCTGTCCGCGCCACAAACATCAAGGGGAACTTCATGCATACCTTCAACCTTGTGGGCGATCTCTGAGCGCCGCAGGATGAATCCCACCTGGGGACCATTACCGTGGCCGACAGCGATATCCCAACCCTCTTCGATCATGTCCACCAGATGAGCTGAAGTCTCTTTGGCAGCTTGATACTGGTCTGCGACAGTTTTTTGGTCCTTAGATTTGATCAGGGAGTTGCCGCCAATCGCAACTACCGCAACTTTTTTGTCTTTTGCCATATCTATCTCCTAACGCATGGTCAAAGCCATCACGGCTTTCTGAGCATGCATCCTATTTTCAGCCTGATCAAAGACCACAGATTGCGGCCCATCCATCACTTCGCTGGTGACTTCGACATCCCTGTCAGCGGGAAGCGGATGCATGTAGATCGCGTCCTTATCAGCCAACGCCATCTTCTTGGCATCAGTGATCCAGTCCTTATACTTATCCTGGATGGCCTTGCCTTCCTCAGGATCCTGAGTGGTCAGCAGGGGACCCCAGGATTTGGCGTAGACGATATCAGCATCCTTGAAACCTTCTTCCATATCGTCAACAACCTCGAATTTTCCGCCGTAGATCTTAGCCTGCTCCTTAGCCTGTTCCATAATCTCGGGCATCAGCTTGAACTCCGGCGGATGGGCCAGTGTTACATCAAGACCAAAACGGGGCATCTGCAGGATCAGTGATTGAGGAATGGAAATCGGTTTCAGATAAGAAGAGGCATAAGCCCAGGACGTGCCCGCCAAGCTGGGCCATACCGGATTCAAAAGAAGCCCGCGTTCTGGTGCTGGAGAAGAAGAACAGCATCGCTAAGGTCTTATCCTGAAGCAAATTATGCCTCTCACCCAGCGCCCTCTTCTTCTTCAAATCCCAAGCAACCTCAAGTACGGTTTCAACTTCTTCTTTAGTGAAGTCCAGGTCGCCAATTAAATCCCGGCCCCTTAACTCAGAAATCATATTGTTCTCCTTTTATATAAGATCAAATTGCTCAAGCCGGCAGACAGGCGAATTGCTTAACCCCTCTGCCGGCTGTTTTCTCCTTGAATTTACTCCATTTCGCCCAGAACGAGGGCCAGGAGAGCCATGCGCATGACCACACCGTTGAAACCTTCCTGCCAGTAGCGTGCCCAGCGAGTCTGGTCCACGTCGGGAGGAATCTCATCCAT
>JARROG010000080.1:0-14913 GCA_037384185.1 Anaerolineales bacterium
GATCCTTTGCCAGCACTGCCGGGAGGGATTGTGCAGCGGAGAGCAAGTTGCCTTGATGGAGTTCTGAGCGGAGTTCAGCCAGAGGTTCGGCCCAGGAAGGCAGGTCGGCCTGGATCGCTGGATCTCGGAATATTCGCTGGTTAGGAGCCAGAGCATACAGCTCACCGGCGTAATTCCCCCTCCTGTCCTCCTCGGAGGCAATCTCATAGCGCTGGAGTTGAGCCTCAGCATAAGCTGGATCTATCAGGCAGATCTTGTCCAATAATTCACCTGCCTGCACGGTGCTCAGTGTTTTTGATACGGCCTGGGCATGGATAAGCTGTACCGTTAGATCCCCGGGAAATACAGCCAGCCAGCTCAAGGCTGATTTCCGGACGAAGCTGTATTCATTCACCGATGCAGCGACACCCAGCAGATCAATCAACTGGTTTCGCTGCCAGGGCTGACCCTGACGGGGGAGAGAAAAAGGAATTGTGGTCATAGGCTTATCACCCGCATTGTTTGGATTCTTGAGGTCTCACTAATTGGTTTTCCGTGGTTTAGACGGGCACTTCCTGTTTGCTTTCTCCGTGAACCAGATTCAAAGTCACCAGCACACCCAGCTGACGGTGGACCTTGAGGTCATTGGGAGCCAATTTGCTGGCTTTTCTGAGCATCTTCTCAGCTTTGCTGTATTGCTTGAGCTCTTTAAGAACTCTGCCTGCCTGGTAGTAGCCTTCAGCTTCATCAGGCTCAATGTCGATTGCTTCCTGGATTTTGCTGAGAGCAATGTCATACTGTCTGCGATCAAAGTGCACCCGCCCAAGTTCTAGCACGGCTTCATAATTGGGTTCGATCAGTTTCTTGGCCTGGTGGAGGTGGTGGACAGCCTGGTCTAATTGACCGTTGTTGCGCAGCAGCTTGCCTGTGGTCAGATAAAGATGGGCTTTCTGCTCCCGGGTATGGCCGAGATCGTTCCTACCCAGCGCTTCCAGCGCAGTCCGAATGGCCTCGTCCAGCTCTCCTGCTTCAGCGAGGGTGCTGACCAATTCTATGATCAGCGGGTAGCTGTCGGGATAGCTGCTTCCGATAATGCGCAGCTCGTCTACTGCCGCATGAGGACCAGCGAGGTGCTTGATCATCGCCGCCCGCTCTAATTTCAAGGACAGCGAATCTTCTTCCAGTTGGATGGCTTTCTCAATCACTCGCATTGCCTGATCGCTTTGTTTCTGGGCTGCCAGGGTGCGAGCAAATAATGCCAGCAATTCAGTGTCGTTAGGTTCCTGCCCCAGCAGGGCAACCAGATGTTTTTCAGATTCCCGATACTTGCCGTTCTCAAAATTCAGCAGGGCGGCAGTTTTTCGGGCTTCCTTGTGTTCTGGTGCCAGGGAAAGTGCCTGGTTGATGCTGGATAGTGCTTCTGGCATGCGCTGTTGAGCTCTTTTAGCAAGGGCACGTTGAATCCAGGCATCTGCCAGATCTGGATTGATCTCAAGGGCTTTTTCAAAGCATTTCACAGCCGCTACAGGTTGGTTGGCTTTGAGGTGGATTGTGCCCAGTGCTAAATAATGGCCAGTGTAATTTGGCTCCAGATCGATTGCTAGCTGGTAATATTCAACCGCCTGGCTATAATCGGGGGTGATCTCTGCAGCCAGGGCATACCAACGGGGTTCTTTATCCCAGATCTGGAAAGCCTTATCCATGGCCTGTACAGCACCAATTGGGTCATCAACGTCACCAGCTGCTTGAGCAAGCAGTACATAATAGATAGGCATCATACTCTGGTCGGAGCGCTTGCTGGTCTCCAAGGCGGCGTTGGCCTCTTTATAGGCCTTCTCTGGTTGGATTTTCTGGAAGGCAAGGCTGATCTGAGCGTCAAGCTGGTGATCCTTTCCCAGCTCCTGAAAGGCTTCCTCAGCGACCTGAGCTGCAAATACTTTCTGTCTGCTGTGACGGAAAGCGGCGATCACTGCAGCAAGATCCTGGGTACCATCGGCGATTTCCTGCAGACGAGCGGCGTGATCCTGGTTAGGCGAGAAAACTGCATCACCCCTGGCTGAAAGGCGCTCGATCATGCTGGGATCTGCGTCGAGCTCCTGGAGTGCCTGCAGACAGGCCTGGAAGTTCTTATAGATCTCAGCCGAGAGGCAGATCGCACCAGGTGTACCGTGGATGACTTTGAAAGTCTCAAAGAATCGCCTGGTCTCAGCCAATTGGATATACCCCGAAGCAAGTTCGAACAGAGCGCGTTTCTCTTTCGGTGAGTTGTCGACAGCATGCTGCAGATGGGCAGAAGCCTCGTCCCAGGAGTGGATTTCCAGGGCGGTTTTTCCTAGAGCGATCTCCATCGCGGTTGGGAAGCTGCGCTCCTCGACTGGTCTTTTCTTCCAGTTCTCAAGTGCTTCATAATAACGATTCCGGGATTCTTCCAGCAGACCCTGGCGGTTCAAGATCCTGGCCTGCAGTGCAGCGACTCTGGGATGACCTGCTTGCAGGATCACCAGCTGATTGCTGATCTCGGCCGCCTTGACCTCTTCTCCCTGATCCAGGGCAATCTCAGCGGACAGGCAGAGATAGTTTATTCTGTCCTCGCTGATCGGCTCTGCTTGAGATAATTTCGAGATATCCAGGTTGCTGAGCAGATCCTCTGCGATTTGCTTCCGCAAAGTGGCCAGGGCAAGATCCGATGCCAGGGCGAGCGCGCTGTCGGAATCCATGCCAGGAGATTCCTGGCTTTGAATGGCAGCCAGGGCTTCTTGAGCGTGGAAGAAAGCATCTTCATATGCTCCTGTTCGGCGCTGTACACGAGCCAATTTGATCTGCAGAGCAGGTTCTTCGGGAGCAAGGTCTAAAGCATTCTCCAGGCTGGCGATAGCTGCCTGGTTTCTGCCGCTTTTAATCAGCAGATCTGCTTTCTGAATTCGCCAGCGAGGATTGTTGAGCTCGCTGCTGATAGCCTGGTCTAACAGCTCAAGAGCTGTTTGATAATCTTCAACCTGTTCATATCCTGCTGCCTGGCAGGACCAAATCTTGGGAAGGAGAGGGGAGGGCTCCGGATTGGCTTTGCAGATGGTGATTGCTTTCGAAAGGCATCCTAAGCCGTCTTCCAGCTCTCCGAGTTTGATCAATTCCTCTCCTGCAACCAGGAGATCCTCAGGCTGGATATCTTCAAAGCTGGCCAGGGTCGAGAATGCGGCAGCAGATTCTTTGATATTTCCTGCGGATGCCTGGGCTTTACCCAGCTGCAGGTAAGCTGACGGCAAATCCGGATTGACAAGGATCAAATTCTTTAGAGCGCTGATCCCTTCTTCAGGACAGCCAAGTTCCAGGGTGAACTCTGCTATCCAGGACAGATTGTCAGGATCCTGGGGAGCGATTTCAGCGGCTTGCCTGGCAGTCTCGACCGCGTTGTCAATCAGGTCAGCTGCCTGGTAAGCCTCGGCTAATTTTTTAATCAAACGCAGGTCGGACGGAAATCTTTCCTGGCCGTCCTTCAAGGCTGCGATCGCTGTTTCGGTTTCACCCAGCTTGATCGCTGCATTGCCCAATCCAACACTGATGCGGGGAGCCCAAATAGGATCGATCATCAATCCGCCTTCCCGGGCTCGCTGGAAAGAAAGAGCGGATTTCCTGTAATTACCCTCAGCTGCCTGAGCTTCAGCCAGCAGGACACGAGCAACTTCATTATCAGGTTCAATCTCTAAGGATTTATTGAGAGCTTCGGAAGCCCTTTGGGAGCTATCACCAAGTTGGAGGAGGGCATCGGCATACATCAGGTAAGCCTGGGCTGTATCCGGGCTTTGATCCACTACCTGGACCAGATAGGGGAGCGCTTCAGCTGGCTCCTGGGTTTCCAGGAGTAATTTTCCGTACAGGTAATTTGCCTGGTAGTTAGATGGGTAACGCTGGTTGAGATCCCGGAGGATTGACCGGGCACGATCGTAGTGCCCCAGTTGATAGTATGATTCGCTGATCCCCAGATCGATGGCAGTCGCTGTTTTCTGATCCGAGCCTTCCGCTTCAGCCGCTGCGGAAGCTTGCTGGTAGATCTCCAGCGATTTGGAATAATTCCTCTGCCGCGATTCGATCTCTCCTAGTTGAGCATACAAACGTGCTTTGCTGGTGGCAGCGGTCAACCCGGATTTCAAGGTCTGTAGCGCTTGATCGATTGATTTTGCTTCCAGCTGGCATTCTGCTAGTGTTAGCCAGGACGTTTCTTGTCCTGGATCGATCTCCACAGCCCGCTGTAAATGAGCAAACCCTTCCTGGGTTTTATCCAGTGCACAGAGGGATTTTCCTTTTAAACTCAGCGCATGGCTGTTATCAGGATTCTGGGCGAGGATCTGGTTGCAGGCTGATACGGTTCGGTTGAAATGCTGGGCCGCATAGGCACACTCAGCAAATGACAGCAGATCTTCCAGCGGCAGGATAGGTTCGCTGATCGGACCTTTGTCCATTTGGGACTGCCCTCTGGTGAGGATATTCGCCCGCACTTCCAGTGCTTCTGTCCAGGCTTCTGCATCTTCTAGGTAGCCGGCAAGCTTGCGCTGCAGTGTGATGTCCCTGGGAACCAGCACAGTCAGAATTTGGGCTGATTTGGCCGCATCCTGGAAGTTACCCAAGCTGCGGAGGGATTCAATAAAATTCAATTGGGATTGCAGGTGATTGGGATATTTCTCCAGGTAAGCTTTTGCAGCCAGCTGACTTTCCTCGAATAAACCCAACTTGAAGAGCAGGCTGCTCAGCCTTTCCGGAGGGGTATCATCACCTGAGAGCTGGAGTGCTTGGCGGGCAAGCTGTTCTGCACGAACAGGCTGGTGCTGTGTTTCTGCGAATTCACCGAGAACGAGCAGCAGGATGGGACTTTCCGGTAGGGGATCGGGCAGTTTTCCAACCAGATCGGCTACCGCTGCGAACTGTTTCTTCTCCAGCAGAGAATGGATGATCTCTGCGATCTCTGCCAGATTATCGGAGGTTTCATCCAGGTCAGAGAGAGATTCCTTTAATTCCTGCCAGGCCGGATCACTGACCTGAGGTTCATCAAGGTAGGTTTTGACTTTATTGAGGTTCGCGGTCAGTTTTCCCTGGATGCGGTGGTTCTTTTTCGAGGCTTTTTCCAGCAAGGCCAGGGCTTTGGCTTGGTTGCCGGCCAGTTGGTTCAACGAAGAAAGTATTAAGATCTCAGGCATACTTTCTAGTTTCAAATCAAGACTGACCAGCAGTGCCTGGGCAATCTTCGGTGTTAGTTCTGGAACGTCCTTTTCTATCCCCTTGAGCCATTTTTCCAGGACATCGATCTCCAAAGTTGACATCACTTCGGTCAGGATATCGGCCAAAACCTGTGGTTGGAGGGGATTGGCGAGCAGAACCTGGAGAGCCAAATTTGGCTCTAAGTTCCGCAGGTAATCGATCCTGTTGGCGATGCGCTGGGTGTATTGGTCAATAATTTCTTGCCAACCTTTCCCAGCATCCCTTTCAGCCAGCAGCCCCAATGCCAGCAGCATGCTGTCGATCACCCCTGGGGGTTCTTCCTGTTCCTTTCCGTAATCATGGTCGGTGCGGTGAACCCGGCCTTTGATATCTGCAGATAGTTCATCAAAGGAATGAACTGGGAAAGGAACCTCCTCTGGTTCTTCCTTGGCTAACCAGGCAGCGCTGATGCGAGCGGGAGTCCAGTTTACTGGATCCGACCCGAGATCATCGATCAATTTCTGGGAGAAGTCAACACTATCCAGACTCTTCCAGATCGCTGGATTCCTTCTTAAGGCAGTGATCGCCCAGCTCCAGGAATCTTCAGGAAATATATTCTTCAGGGTGGTGAGGCGTTGAAGCTCCAGTTTTTCCATCGCTTTTCCGTTAGTTTAGGCCGATATAAAGGGTCAAGAATATTCCCAGGATCATGAAGATCGATCCGCTGACGATCAGGAAAACGCCAATACCTTTGGTGGTCTGGATCAGGTCGCTGGTCGCTGCCATCAATGAAGAGGCGTTGTCGACCAGACCTGACAGATCATCGGCGATGCCTTTTTCGGTGATGTGCAGGATCGATTTGCTGACGGCCCGGGTCTCCTTCCCGATGGAGCGGATCACCAAAATAGCGACGCCGGTCGCAAAGGTGATCAAACCGATCAGAAATAAACCTGAGGCCATAGCGGATAAAACGCGGACAACTTCGAAAACTGTCATGGACATTGTGAACTCCTTTTGCTGATATGATCTATTTGTGCAAGTTATATGCCGTTCAGTCACTCTGCCTGGGTGGGATTTCGAAAGTGGACTGAGGTTGTTGATAGAGATGCAAGAACTGCACCAGTTTGTCAAGGTGATCCACAACCCGAGGGTAATCGGGACCAAGCTGGTGAGGGTTGTTCCGGGTCCCGTCTCATCCGGCTATTGACGAAATTGGGCGGGCAAGATACAATCTTCCCTGCTTAAAACCTACCTGAATCAGGTTGAGACGATATTGAATTAGCCTGGACGGGACGAGATTTTAAGCAGGCAACGAGATCATTATTCTAGAGAAGCGAAGGTAACATCCGGCAGCGGAGGTGAGAGGCGCTTCGAGGAAGGAAATTATGGAAAAGTATGTGTTGGAAGCTCACAAGAGAGAGGTTATTGGCAAGAAAGTCAAAGCGCTGCGCAGGGAAGGCAAGCTTCCGGCGGTAATTTACGGGAGGGGTGTTGAACCTCAGGCGATTACGCTGGATAAGAAGGAAGCCCGTCAGACCTTGAAAGTCATTGGTGCTAACACGCTGGTAACTGTCAAAATAGGCAAAAAGGAACACCTGGCTCTGGTGAGGGATATTCAGCGCGAGGTTATCATGCAGGATTTGCTGCACATTGATTTCCAAGAGGTATCCCTGGAAGAGAAGATCTCTACCACGGTTCCGATCGCTGTTGAAGGGGAAGCTCCCGCAGTCAAGGAATACAATGCTGTGCTGACTCCCGGCCTTATTGAATTGGAGATCGAAGCGAAGGCGAAAGACCTGCCGGATGCGATTACTGTGGATGTCTCGACTCTGATGGAGATCGGCGATAACATCCTGGTCAAGGATCTAAAGATCCCAGCAGAGGTTACTGTGCTGGATGATCCGGATGAGCTCGTATACGTGGCAGCTGCCCAAACTCTGATGGAGATCGAGGAAGAGGTAGAAGAGGAAGCTGAACTCTTCGAAGAACTCACGGATGCTGAATTGATGGAAGAGATGGATGAACTTCCTGAGGAAGAACCAGAAGAGGAGTAAGATGACTTTCAGCTTTTGATAGCAAACCATCCCGTCTGTTGTTTGTCAGATGGGATGGTTTTTCCTTTAATTAAGGCGGGACTGCGGACCCTGCACCGGGTGAGGATGATCTGCTGACCACAAGCACGCCAACACCCGAGAATACACTAGCTCCTGAAGAAAGATTTCCCGCGGCTGGTGTCATTTCCCAGTGGGCGCTCAGCGCCGAAGCTAGTTCCGAATTCGCTGATCCAGAATGGGCTGCTTCCCAAGCCCAGGGCAGCCCAGACTCTCCAGGATGTGGTGATTATCAATTTGCCTGGGCTTCAGCAGCCAGTGATTCGGTTGAGACACTTGTACTCAACTATGAGGTAGCTGTTTTTCCTCTTGAGATCAACATTGTTGAAAGTTTCAACCCGGACCAGGTTGTGAAAGTGGAAGTATACAATCCCGACACAGGGGGTTACTATACTGTTCTTCAGAAGAATCCCCGTCCAGTCGACCGTCCCTGTCCCTACTTACTGACTGTGCCGGTTGAGGGAATAGATTTCAGGACGGACCAGATCCGGGTCACTGATGACCAATCCCAGTTGGGTTTAGGTTGGAACGAGATTGATGCCGTCGAGCTGGTTGTCCTGGATGATTTGAAGGAAGTCCACGACGATCTGGGCTGTTGCCCCCCAGAGTATTTCCCCTTCAAATTCATTGAAAAAGATCACCGGAAGCTCTCTCTCTGGTACTGCAGGTGACCGCCAGTACTTGACCTCCCGGTTGACCGGGTCATTGAGCCATTCCAACGGGACCAGGATGGTCTTTTCAACTTCGATTGGTGAGAGTTTCAACCGATAAGGCCATGGCAGCAGTCCCACAAAAGGGCTGACCTGATAATCAGTGACTGTGGTGATCGGGCAGGATTGTCCCAAAACGCGTACATCATCCGGATTCAGGCCGATCTCCTCCATTGTTTCCCGCAGAGCGGTCTCCAGCAGTCCCTCATCCCCGGGTTCAGCTCTGCCGCCGGGAAAGGCGATCTGGCCGCTGTGGCGGTCACTTTGCTGCTGAGTGCGTTTTATGAATAGCATTTTCCAGATATCACGATCTTGGAGCAGGGGGATCAATACTGCGGCTGGTAGTTTTGGGTTGGATTGCAAGCCGGGGAGTGGAGGGCAGTCCTGGCTGTTTACCCTGTCCAGCAGCGCGAGCTTTTTTTGGATCTGTTCAGGTTGGATATCCATCATCCATCCAGTTGGCTGATCCAGTTGCCGATCATCAGGAGCAGGATGCTTCCCAGGATCCCAAACCCTCCCTGCACTGGACCGATCATCAGAAAATTCAAGCCCCAGAAGGTGCCCAGTTGATGGCCCAAAAAGAATCCAACCCAGGACAGGATCAACATCAATAATAGGCGGCCGCCGCCGCCCCCTTTCCAGAAATGAAATGCAGCACCCAGGAGAGTCGCCAATAAAAAACTGTAGATCAAAGCAGGAGCTGTCATAATCCCTCGGTTTGGATGATTCCCCCTCCCAGGCAGACCTCATCCTGGTAGAAAACAGCTGCCTGCCCGGGGGTGATATCCGGAAGTATTTCATCCAATTGGACCCGGGAGCTCAGGTCTTCCTGCGGAGTGACCGAGCCGGGGACAGCAGTGGACTGGTAGCGGGTCTTTATTTGGGCTCGAAAGACTTCATCCGGAGCATTGCCAGATATCCAATTGACCTGATGAGTGGTGAAGTGAGATTTTCCAAGCTGGTCCTTGTATCCAACGAACAAGACATTATTTACAGGATCCTTGCGAGCCACGTAATAAGGTTCTTTTCCTGATATCCCGAGGCCCTTGCGCTGGCCAATGGTGTAATTCGCCAGACCGTTGTGTTCTCCTAGCTGTTCACCTTCGTGGTTTACGATCGGTCCGGATACCAGCATTCCAGGATCAGCCCGGCGCAGGAATTCGCGATAATCCCCTCCCTGGCCGACAAAACACAAATCCTGGCTGTCTGGCCGCTCAGCAGCAGACAAGTTCTTTTCCGCCGCCAGCTGGCGGACTTGTGCTTTTGAGAGGTCTGCCAGTGGGAATACTGTCCTCTGCAGGTCATCTTGAGTGAGCACGTGCAAGAAATAGGATTGGTCCTTTTTCCTGTCCTGGCTTCTGAGCAGCTGCACCTCTCCAGTCGGCAGCCTCCGGAGTTTGGCATAGTGGCCGGTCGCGATGAATTCTGCACCTAATGCCCGGGCCCGGGTGAGCAAAAAATTCCAGCGGATCAAACGGTTACAGCGCAGGCAGGGATTGGGGGTTTCGCCCTCTTGATAGGCGTTGATGAACGGTTCGACAACTGATTGGTAAAAAGCATCTTTGGCATCGATCACATAGAACGGGATTCCCAGCTGTCCTGCTACCTGTCTGGCTTCCAGAACAGCATCAGGCGCGCAGCACCGATTCAGGGTTCCGGGGTCACTCCACAGGCGGAGCATGACACCGATGACTTGATACCCCTGGTCTTTCAGGAGAGCGGCAGCCAGGGAACTGTCAACGCCTCCGCTCATTCCCACGACGATCCGATCGCCTGGAGCAGGAACCATCAAGCAGCCTCCCTGGTTCGCTGGATGCAGTCTGGCAGCACGGCCAGGAAGCGGTTGACATCCTCCAGGCTGGTGTTCTTTCCCAGAGTTACCCGCAGGGATCCCAACGACCAGTCCCGGGAATAGCCAAGTGTGGTTAACACCGAAGATGGTCGGGGATCCCCAGTTTTACAGGCGGATCCGGAGGAACAGGCGAATCCCTCACTGTCCAGCACCTGGATCAGTAAGTTGCCGTCCAGATCCTTAAAAACGAAACTGGTATGGTTGGGAAGGCGGTTCTCAGGGCCGGCACCCGTCAGCTTGCTGCCTGGGATTTCGTCCAGCACCCGGTTAATGATCAGATCGCGAAGCGGAAGGAGATGTTCAATGCGCTGGGCGCTTTCCTCCTGGACCAGCTGGTATGCACGGGCCATTCCGGCAATCAGCGGCACGTTTTCAGTCGCAGCACGCAATCCGAATTCCTGCGATCCGCCGGTCTGAACAGGGGTTAGCGGTGTCCCCTCCCGAACGTAGAGCAACCCTACGCCCTTTGGTCCATAGAACTTATGGGCTCCCAGGGACAGCAGGTCAACTCCCAATTCTTCGACATTGAGGGGGATATGAGCGGCATACTGCAGAGCGTCACAATGGAACGGGATACTCCGTTGGCGGCAGATCCCGGCAATCTCGGCAATCGGGTTGATGGTTCCGATCTCGTTGTTAGCTCCCATCACCGAGACCAGGGCGGTCCTCTCATTGAGTGATTCCTCCATCCGATCTGGAAGCACCTGGCCGGTGTGGTCGACAGGCAGATACACTAACTCAAATCCATGTTGGGAGGCTAGCTGCTGTGCAGTGACTTGAACGGCAGGGTGTTCGACCGGAGAAATCGCGATTTGGTCATATCCTCCCAGTTTTTTCCTGGCAAGTGCTGTACCGCGCAGAGCCAGGTTGTCGCTCTCAGACCCGCAGGAGGTGAATATGATCTCTTTGGGATCGGCGCCTAAATTATGGGCGAGATTGCGGCGGGATTCTTCCAGAACGGTTTCTGCCCGCTGCCCGAAGAAGTGAAGGGAGGAAGGGTTACCAAACAGGTCCTCGAATAGAGGCTGCATGGTATCAACAACGCGCCGGTCAATAGGTGTGGTTGCGGCGTAATCAAGGTAAATGTGTGTATTCATAACTTTTCAGCGATTATAGCACGCTGTCAGCAACCCGGTAAATCCCGGACCTGCTCTTCACTTGCTGTACACAGCCCTGGATGCGTTTCCAAATCGACGGGCTCTTTGTTATAATACCTTGGCTTGTCGATACTGGAATTCAGGAGGAATTATGGTTCAGCAGATCAAATTTGGGACCGATGGCTGGCGGGGTCATGTGGCGGAAGATTACACTTTTGCCAACGTAAGACGCTGCACCCAGGGTTTTGCAGTTTACTTGATAGAGCAGGGGTATCAGGGCGGCCGGGTTGTGGTCGGACATGACCGGCGCTATCAAGGTGAACAGTTTGCAGCTGCAGTCGCTGAAGTGCTGGCAGGGAACGGCTTTCAAGTCTATTTGACAGACGGGCCAACCCCGACACCGGTGATATCCTATTCAGTGGTCGATAAAAAGGCTGCGGCAGCAGTGAATATCACAGCATCCCATAATCCGTATACAGACAACGGATTCAAAGTGCGAGATGAACACGGCGGAGCGATCGATCCTGAGGGTCTCAAGAAGATTGAAAGTGAGATTCCTGATCTGGAGCAGGATGCCAAGCGAACCCCTCTTCAAGAAGCGATCGAATCCGGTGCAATCGAGTATTTCGATCCCGCTCCAGCCTATATTGAACATCTTCAAACCTTGATCGATCTGCAGCCGATCAAGGATGCAGGTTTGCGAGTGCTGGTGGATCCCATGTGGGGGAATGGGGCTGGCTGGTTCCCGCGGTTGATCGGAGGCGGGAAAACGGAAGTCCTGGAAATCCATAAGGATCGCAACCCAATATTTCCAGATATGATCCGACCGGAACCGATTCCACCGAATGTGGATGCTGGATTAAAGAAAACCACAGAAGTCCAGGCGGATGTACTGATCATTAATGATGGAGACGCGGATCGGGTTGGAATCGGAGATGAGAACGGTGAGTTCATTGATCAGCTCAGAGTCTACGGACTGCTGGCCTACTATCTGCTGGAAGTCCGGGGTTTCCGGGGGCCGATCGTGAAAACACTGTCCACCACCACAATGCTGGAGAAATTAGGGAAGATCTACGATGTCCCCGTTTACAACACTGGTGTGGGTTTTAAATATGTCGCCCCCAAAATGCTGGAAGTAGATGCCATGGTGGGTGGAGAGGAATCAGGCGGCTATGCATTCAAGGGCAATGTTCCCGAACGGGATGGGATTCTGGCTGGTCTGTATTTCCTGGATTTTATGGTCCGACTCGATAAAAAACCGTCTCAACTGCTGGATATACTCTTTGATAAGGTGGGTGCGCATTATTACGATCGAATCGATACGCCTTTTAAAGGAGACCGAGCGGAAAAGATCCAGAGGATCGAATCTGCGGACCCCCAGACCATAGGTGGGTTGAAGGTTACCGGACTGGTAACGCTTGATGGTTACAAATTCGAACTGGAGGACGGCGGTTGGCTGCTGATCCGATTTTCTGGAACGGAACCCATCATCCGCGTATACTGTGAAACTACCCACGGCGATCGGGTTCAGGAGATCCTGGAAGACGGCCTGAAGATTGCCGGGATTGACGAAGAAGAACAGTGAACTTGACTGACACGCACTGCCATCTGTACTTCAAGGATTATCACGGCGATCTGGAGCAGGTCCTGGATCGTGCCCGACAGCAGGGAGTGCGCAGAGTACTTGTGCCTGGCATCGATCAAGAGACCAGCCTGGAAGTGATTGCACTGGTCGAACGTTATGATCTGTTGTACGGTGCCGTGGGAGTGCATCCCAATAGTGGGAATACTTGGAACGAAGCTACTGTGCGGGTGTTAACAGAACTGGCAGCCCATCCCAAGGTGGTCGCTGTCGGAGAGATTGGTCTGGATTATTATCGGGATCGGACTCCCCGGGAGCAGCAAAAAAGGATCCTCAAGGATCAACTGGATCTGGCCCGTGAAAGGGAACTTCCTGTAGTCCTCCATGCCAGGAATCGATCAGAGACCGACCGAAGCTGCCTGGAGGATTTGCTGGAGATCCTTGAAAATTGGCTGGAGGCTGCAGAATTCAGGCCAGATTCGGCAGGAGTCAGACCTGGTGTCATCCACAGCTTCTCAGGCAATCTTCTCGAGAGTCAGCGAGCAGTCCAGGCAGGATTTTACCTGGGCATCACCGGTCCTGTGACTTATAAAAATGCCAGCACTTTGCGGGAGGTGGTCAGGGAAACTGAACTCGATCGGCTGCTGGTGGAGACTGACGGACCGTTCCTCTCTCCCCAGGAGAAAAGGGGAAAACGCAATGAACCTGCCCATGTTCGTTATATTGTTGATAAAATAGGTGCAGAGACCGGACAGGAACCAGCCCGAGTCGCCGATCAGACGGCCGCCAACGCGGAACGGTTATTCATCTGGGAGTAAGATATTGATTGATGTCGGTTTTTTAAATTTCCTTGAGGATCAGCTCATCAAGGTTGAGGAGAAAATGGTATCCAATGCAGATGGTTACCATCCTGATCTGATAGCAGCCCTGGAGCACTTGATGTCAGCCGGTGGAAAAAGGATCCGCCCGATCATCACTTTGCTGATGGGTTCACTGCTGGGAGCAGATGAAAATAAGCTAATCTCTCTCAGCGCATCGATCGAGCTGCTCCATACTGCCACTTTGGTGCATGACGATCTGATCGATGGGGCACTGCTGCGGCGCGGGAATCCAACTCTCAATTCCCACTGGACTCCGGCAGCCACTGTATTGACCGGAGACTATATTTTTGCCCAGGCTGCAGGTTTGGCTGCTGAGATGGAATCAACTGAGGCGATGCGCCTGTTTGCAGAGACGTTAAGCATCATCGTCAACGGTGAATTATCCCAGCTTTTTGGCCGCTCCAGTTTACCCAGCCGGGATGACTATTACCATCGGATTTATGAAAAGACCGGGTCGCTGTTTTCACTTTCTGCCCGGGCCCCAGCAATGATCAGTCCGGCAGACCGCAAGTTCATCCAGCCGGCAGAGACTTACGGCAGGGAAATTGGGAAAGCCTTCCAGATCGTAGACGATATTCTTGACTTCACCGGAGATCAGGAGAAGGTTGGAAAGCCAATTGGGAGCGATCTGCGCCAGGGTGTTCCAACACTGCCGGTAATCTATTTCTGGGAGCAGTATCCAGATGATGAGGCCTTGCAAAGCTGTCTTGACGGCAGTGCATCGGGGGATGAAGCAGATGCATTGATTGAGCGCATTGTTGACAGTGGGGCCATTCAGCAGGCACTGGAGGAAGCTCGCCTGTGTACAGAGAAAGCTGTCAGCAGCCTGACCGGGTTTCCAACTGGCAGGGAGCGAGATTCCCTGGAAAAACTGGGGGCATTCATCGTCGATCGTGAATTGTGATCTTGGCTGAAAGCTGTAATAAAATGAAACACCCGCCCCAATACGCCCGGCGGGTGTTTTTTTCTTAAGTTTGGGAGATGATAGATCACTGCAGGGGCTGATTATAGAAATTATAGATGGCAGCTGAAAGCTGGCCAACCAGGTAGGAGGCGTTGCTCCAGATTAACTGCTCGGGATGATAAAGGAAGATCACCAATATATAATCCCCACCAGGTGAGAAAATGATCCCAGCGTCTCCCAGGGTTTGCATGATACCGTTGTTGGTGGTGACCCAGCCGTGCTTATGGGCGACCTCTGTGACATCCGGCACTCCAGCCTCCAGGAGCGAGGGCATTTTATTCTGGGCAAGATAGTCAATCATCGTCTGGCATTCTTGCTGGGTGATCAAATCTCCAAAAACGGCTTTGAAAGTACCCTGACCGTTCTCAGCGTATAAATAGATATCCTCCAGCAGCATGCCAATATCCGAAGGTGTGCTCTGATTATAAGGGTCGGGATCGGTGCTGATATCTTCCCGCTGATTCGCGGGCGTTTTGATCACCCTATGTACGCTCCTATGGATATTAATGGGCAATTCATTGGTTTAAGATAATATTCCTGCCCATCA
>JARROG010000081.1:0-6980 GCA_037384185.1 Anaerolineales bacterium
GACCAGGAAACAGGGGGATAATATATATATTCACTGTAGGTGATCACCATTGGGAAGGCTAACAGCTCCCGGCTGCCGCTGCCGTCGGCATTGACCACGCTGATGCGCGTACCGTTGACCAGAGCGATCTGGGAGCCATCCGGTGAATAATAAAAATCTCCTCCGTCGCCGGGTGCAAGCAGCAGGCTGATGGCCCCGGAATCAGCGTTGACCAACCGCAGTTCATCAGGAAGAACCAAGCCTGGTCCTTCGTATGTCAGGCGGGTGGTAAATGCCAGGGTGTGGGTTCCGGGCACCCAGGCGAGACGGTAGGGAACGGCGGAAATCGCCTCGGGTTCCAGGACCATACCGCTGAAATCTGCCAGGCTGACCAGAGCCTGCAGGTTGCTGCCATCGGAGTTCACAGAGTAGATCTCATGGTTGTTCCAGTCATACTGGCGGATGAAAGCCACAATTTGACCGTCATCCGAGAGGAAAGCTTGAACTACATCCCCTACTGTTGTCAGCTGTGCCGCGGCGGTGCCTTCTTCCCAATACCAGACATCCCCGTCTTTCACGAAAGCAACTTTGAGAACTGCCGGAGCTGCTGGTTCTGGTGACTCAGCTGGTGGGGCTTCTTCAGTTGGGGAGTCTTCTGATGCCGTAAGGGTTGCTGCCACTGCTGTGGCAATGGCATCTCCCGAATCTTCAGGGGATTCCGGGGTGGGCAGATAATCGCAAGCTAGAGCAGCAGTAATCAACACGGCCAGGCAGAGGATGATTCTTAATTTGGGTGCCATAGGGGTCTCCTTGGGGGTACAGTACTTATTCTACACTACCAGGATGGAAAGTCGTTGAGTTAGGTCCATCCTCTGGTGGGGGTGGAAAATTCCCCTCTGCCTGGGCTTTGATGTTAAAATCAGACCAAGTCATTAAAAGTGTTTCTATTACTCGTAGAACCGCTTCCCCATCCACCTGAGGAGGTAGTGTATGACGATTGATTCTCCCCCTATTCCACCAGGAGAGACCGAAAAGAAAAACAGCAATAAACTGTTGTGGGGCTGTCTGATCGCGGTCGTTCTGGCACTGGTAATATTCTGCTGTCTTGGATCGCTGCTGTTTTTGCCTCTTTTCTCAAATTTCGATCCGCTGGGAACCAACATCCGGCAGCGAATTGAGGAATATCTTCCGCTGGATTATCTGGAAGATCCCTCCTCCATTCCAGATATTGAGGATTTCCTGGATTATACAGATAGCTCAAACAGTGTAGCGACTGCTCAACCTGCAGCCACTGCCATAGATTCCCAGGATGATTCAATCCAGCCGCTATCCTCCTTTGCTATTAATGAATTGGGGGTTTTGTTTTCCTATCCCTCCGGGTGGGATATCGAGCTGGATCCTTATGCCGCCACTTTTTACCATCCTGAGGATTTCACGTACTTATATGTGGGGGAGGATCCGCTTGATGAGGGTGCTACTGCAGAAACGATCGCTGACGATGTGATCGAATCGATCCGGTCGGATGCTCAGGAGGGTACGTTTGAAATACTTAACAGCGGTCCCTACTCAGTGTCCGTTGCTGAGGATGCCTACCTGGCCGTATTCGAATGGGTGGATCAGGAGGGTTATTACACCTGGGCGTATGATCTGGAGATCGTCTACGGCGATTCAAATCTGTACTTTTTCCTATCTGGAGAAGACCCGGACGAGATACCCCTCTACGGGGATCTTCTAGACACAATTGCTTCCAGCCTGATGCAGATCGAGAGCACCACAACTGAGACGGATGGTTGATGCTTTCCCAAGATCAATTATTTTAAATTGATAAGAGCCCCCGTAAGGGGGCTCTTTCGGTTTAATGACAGCTTTAAGAGCCACCTTCGGAGACCCACTGCAATTATCCTCAGGGAAATTTAGTCTTTGGAGCTTTAAACCTAGGTGCTTCACACTTGTTGTGATGGTTTGATCTCTGGAGGAGTGTTTGGGCATGAAAAGATCAGCCTGGTCGGTTGGGTGTTGATTGGCATGGCAGCGGCAGCTGGTCCGCTGCGGGTTTCTGCGAATGGGGATCCTCTCGCATCTCCCAAACTGCAGCCAACTCCGTGGGCCACCGCGCCAGGGATTTCCGGAGAAAACCCGGACGTCCATCGGTCGGAGGGAGAGCAGGGGGAAATCGCTCCCTCCGACAATCCTGGTGTTGGAGGGAGCCAGCCTCCGTGACTGATTAGTCTTTTCGGAACAAGCAGGAAATGCCAGCTGGAGTCCAGCTTCCTCTACGATGGGTCTAACCTAAAACATCTGGCGTATCAGGATGATTTTTTTGGGAGGAATGGTATTTAGACAGGAATCACTAGTTATTCACTAGGTATTTACGAGGGGGGCAGGGCATTGGCGGCCGGCGGAGATTTTCGCCGGCCGTCGTCGTTCTCTCCCTTCATTTATTGACCGCCTCATCCCCAGTTGATATAATCTCCTCAGTTATCCCCAAATAAAAGGAGTTAAACCTATGCAGAAAACAGACAAGCCCCAGGACGAGAAGAAAGGTTTCAGTTTTGATCCTAAAAAATCGGGCACTGTGGAAAGCTACACCGTCAAACAGGGCGATACGCTGTCCAAGATCGCGGAGAAGATCTACGGAGATGCTTCCCTTTACGTCAAGATTTACGACGCTAACAAGGAAATGATCGGATCTGATCCAAACGATATCAAAGTTGGTCAGGAATTGAAGATTCCTCCCAAATAAACACTTTGTGATTATCCTGTGTATGAAGGAGTCTCTATGAGCGGAAATGTTGATCTGGTCAAAGTCTTTTCAGCTGTCGCCAATACCTTGCAAGAAAACCGGCAGGACCTTAACCAGGCAGATGAATACAATCAGGACCACGGCGATCATATGGTGGAGATCTTCCAGCTGATCACTGGGGCGGTCAAAGAAGCTCCCAAGGGTGATGTGGCCGGCGGATTGAAAAAAGCCAGCAAACTGCTGACCAAGAAAGACAGCGGTTCTGCTTCCATGTACGCCAAGGGGTTAGCCCAGGCGGCTGAATATTTCAAAGACCATGATCTAGACGCCAGCCAGCTGATGCCGCTGCTGCAAGCCATGCTGGGCGGCGGGGAAGCGTCCGTTTCCAAAAGTCCCGGCGGCTTACTGGACTCCCTGGTGGGTTCCCTGGGCGGGGAGGACGGCCTGGATATGGCAGATATCCTCTCAGCCGGCGCGAACTTCCTGCAGTCCAAGAGCGAAGGGGACAGCAACCTTGAAGCAGCTGTGGACGCGTTGATCTCGGCCAGCAAGATGGGAGAAACCCCTTACCGGGCTCAGTCAAGTCAATTGGTTGCCCATACCCTGCTCCAGCAGTTCATGGGTGGACAGAAGTGAGGATTCTTGAATTAGCTCTCTAAAGGGCAGGAAAGAGTGCTGGAGATTAATACAGCAAATAGGCGCACCTCTCAGATTTTTGAAAAGCTGAGAGGTGCTTTTTATTTGATGGTGTCAAGAAGAATTTAAAGGGGGCGGAGTTCGACCAAAGGGATTGGCAGGCTGCGGCTTTTCTTGTAACCCTCGAAGAATGGCGCTTGCTGGGTCAATTGCTCCCAGTATTGATCGTATTTGTCCTCAGGCACCAGGGCTGCCTCGGTTTTGATCTTTTGGTCCATTATCTCAATTTCAACTTCTGGGTTGGCTTGGAGATTCAGGAACCAGGCTGGGTGATGGTTCATGCCATTGTTGGATGCGGCAATGATGTAATGGCCCGCTGATTGGATATACATCACAGGGGTCGTCCAAATCCTGCCTGTTTTCCGGCCGCGGGTCGTCAGCAGCAGGACCGGCATCCCTCTCATTTGGGATCCCAGTAAACCATTTGTCAACCGGTAGAGAGCAATATGGATGCGGGTAAAAATCTTAAAGAACAATTTCATGGTCTATCCCTGGCACCAATAATAAAATAAGGGTTGTCAGTTTTTCTGCCAATTACTCTTGACGCCTGGGTGGGGTTGGCGTCAGAATTCCGATCCGTAATAAGGATCCAGTATTATCCTCTCGGCGGATGGTACGCAGGCAGCTGCCTGGATCAGTAAGATACTTTCCGGGGAAGCTTCTTTGCTTGCGCTACCCAGCCTTTGACCATTTTCAATGACGGTGGCCTGCGGACCAGCTTTTTCCGACTGTTGGTTGCCAGAACAGCTTGATGGAGATTATCCGGAACCCGTTGGGCTAGCTCGACTACTGTGTCTACTCCGGCTTCTTCCAGCAGGTCGGCATATTCCTCGCCCACACCTTTGATCCGGAACAGGTCCACATGATTGACCCACTCCAGGATCAAAGTCTGGCCGATTCCTGAGGCAGCAGAGATCTGCTTCCGACCAGCGGGGGTGGCTCCTTTCTCAAGCAGATTGCCTGTGCTGCGGATTCCCGCTTTGCGCAGGATCCTGGCATATTTTGGGCCAATGCCTTCTACCATTTCCAGTTTCGCCATCTGACACTCCTCTGGTTTAAATAAAGAACCCTTCCAAATAGCTGGAAGGGTTCGGGTGTACTAATTAGAGCTTGGGTATGATCAACTCCATACCGGGTTTGATCAGATCAGGGTTGTCACCGATCACGTCCTTGTTGGCTTCGTAGATCTTCATGTACTTCCCGGCATCATCGTAATATTTTTTAGCGATGCCGCTGAGCGTATCACCACTGACCACAACGTGCTTTTTAACTTCCGCGGCCGCTTTCTTCATCTCTTTTTGCTTTAGCAGCATGTCCGCTTTGGCTTTATCAATCTCTTTTTTGGTGGATGAACCAGTTGCTTTGGTCTGAGGCTGAGTTTTTTCCTCTTCCTCTTTCTTCCCAAATAATCCTAAAAATCCTTTTTTCTCGGGCATGTTTACTCCTCTATTGGCGTGCTAACAGGACATATCAATTCTATCATGTGCTTTATTGAGAAGTATTGGAATCCTGTTAATTCTCTCTGACAGTGATTGGATTTCCATTCAATTAGACCATTTGCCTGGCTATTTTATCCACCGTGTGCTGCCAGGTTCTATTTGTCTTGCCGCTTAGCGAGAAAATGCTATCAGCAAATCGAAGTTCTGTCCGCCGGGGCAGTCAGTTTCAAGGTCGATCTCACCGAAACTGTCTGTGACCAGAATGCCAGTGGCTTTTGCAGGATTTCCTGCGGCTGCCTCCAGGATCAGGACATTTCCGTCATCCCCACTCAGTGTGGCCTGGCACCTGCCTGTCTCCAAGCTCAAAGTTGCTGTAGTTGAAATGGTTTCCCAGGACCAGTCTTCGTAGATTTCCACCGAGGTGGAGTTTGTTCCGCTGGGGTCCTTCATCTTCACCCGCACCTCTCCGGAGTTACCAAGGATCTTGGATGATGTTTGATATCCGGTGCCGCAGGCCAGGGCAGTCGCAGCCAGGATGGCTGAGGCCAGGGCAAGGTAGATCATTCTCTTTTTAGGGGTCATAGTTCTCTCCTTTCAATTTGTCGGTCCGAATATTCTCCTGCTTCCTGTTTTTTTAGATTAGTTTTCCATGAATATGCGGGAAATGTCACGGAACTTATTATACTGGGCAATCAGATCCTGGTTGTTATTGCTGGCAGCGCTTGAAATGCTGAAGTCGACTGTCAGGAAGTCACTGCTCCCAGCAATCTGAAGAGGCAGAGATTCATTTCGCAACGAACTGAGCCTATTTTCAATCAAAAAGTCCATGGCAGCCGCAGGGTATCGGCTGAAAACTGCAAACCTGTCCTGGTAATCTGGCTGATCTGGAAACTCAACCCGTTCCAGTCCAAGATGGTTCTGGGCCAGATCCATGACTTTGTCCAACATCTTGTCCATTAAGCTGCCGATCAAGCTGTCATGATCAAAATCAGGTATGGTGATCAAAGAGAAGTGGGGCAGCGCCAGTTGACTGGATATCATCCCGAAAATATCCTGGCCAAGCTCAGATCCTTCGCCCTGGGTGTTATAGAGGTTAAAAATATACAGGTCCTGGTCCAGTTCTTTGCGGTAATAGACATTTTCCAGAGCCAGTTCCCCCTCCTTCTGATTCAGATAAAGGTCTTCGACCCGGGACTGCAGGCGAGTTGGGGTTGATTCCGGTGCCTGGAATCCCAGGGTTTGGATCTGCTGGTCCAGTTCAGCTTGATATCTGTGGGAGCTTCGAAAGGCGAAAAAGACGATGGCAGCAAAAACGAGGAGAAAACTCAGAACGAGCAGTGCAGGAATCAATGACATCAGAGACCTCCTGGTGATCACTAATTGACTCTGATAATTATAGCTTTGGGTGAGTTCCTCATCCAGATGAGATTGAGGAGAGTGTGTCGTTGGGAGTCAATCCCGGCTCGATCAGGGCTGAGTACTATATAACGAAAAATTTCCGGAAAAGTTGCATTGCCAAAAACCTTCGATCTACTCAGCTGTAGTTCAGGATGCGGTTCTGGGTGGTCCACATCTGATAATAGAGGTCTTTGTTTTTCAGGAGTTCCTCCTCGGTTCCCTGTTCCCGGATTTTTCCCTTATCCAAAACCAGGATGCGGTCAGCTTGCTCCAACCCTACCAGGCGGTGAGTGATCAGCAGGGTGGTTTTTCCCGCCAGAAATTCGAAAAGGTTCCCCAGCAGTTCCCGTTCGGTGATTGGATCCAGATTTGCTGTGGGCTCATCAAGCAGGAACAGGGGAGCGTTCCTGAGTATGGCCCTGGCAATTGCAATGCGTTGGCCTTCGCCAGCGCTGAAGCGCGACCCTTTTTCGCCCAACCAGGTATCCAGCCCTTCAGGCAGCTGGTCGATCAGGCTATCAAGACGTGCCAGACTTGCGGCTTTCATGACTTCATCCCGGGAGAGATCCGGCGTTCCCAGGCTGATATTTGCGAGCAGTGTGTTCTGAAAGAGATCTGGATTCTGGGGAACTGAACTGATCTGCCTTCGAAGCTCGTCCTGGCTGAGCTTCTGGAGAGAGACGGCTTCCTTTCCCAGAGTGAACTCCCCTTGGTAATCACCCCAG
>JARROG010000082.1:0-13114 GCA_037384185.1 Anaerolineales bacterium
ATTCAGAATCTCCGGCCGTCGTCCTTCTGAAAAATTAGGTACACATTCAACCAGGGGATATGACATATGCTCCTCATCAGTGTTAACTCTTAAAAAAATCTGTGGCTACATTATAACGGAATGTCCTCATCCCGGTGAACACCGCAGCGGTTATTCGAGCCAACCTTTACAGGAATTTGTTTGCGGTCAAAAAAGCACCACCAGGACTGGTAAAATGCAGCTGTGAAACTGGAACGCATTTATAACAGAGAACAACTAGCAGCGTATTTCCGGAAGGATCTGGCCTTGCACGCTTACAGTCTAGGAGATCTGGATGAGCCCTATTGGTCCCGCACCAGCTATTATGGAATCCGGGACACAGAGGGACTGACGGACGTTTTTTTGATCTACAAGGGATATGGACTGCCGGTTCTGCTGGCAATGGGACCGGAAGGCTATCTGAAAGGTAACTCACTGCGACAGCTGGAGAAGCTCCTCCCGGATGAGTTTTACGCCCATCTCAGTCCAGGCCTGGAAGACAGCCTGGGAGAAAAGTTCTGCCTGCAAACTCACGGCCTCCATTACAAAATGGCCCTGTCAGAGCCAGGCATGGTGAAGGATATCCCGGCCGAAAACACCGTCCATTTGGAACCTGAGGATCTTCCAGAATTGGAGGAACTTTACCAGGAGAGCTATCCGGATAACGCCTTCGATCCTCGTTTGCTGAGCGGCGGAAAATTCATTGGATACCGAATCTCAGGCAGGCTGGTCAGTGCCGCAGGTGTGCATGTCTATTCAGCCCGCTACCGTGTCGCCGCTTTGGGGAATATCACCACCCACCCGGATTTCAGGAATATGGGATTTGCCCGGGTGGTGACTGCCCGCCTGTGCCGGGAATTGACCAAGGAGGTCGATTTTATCGGCTTGAATGTGAAATCTGAAAACCAGCCTGCTGTCCACCTCTATCAGTCTCTGGGCTTCAAAATAGCTGAAAAATATGGGGAATTTAGCCTTAAAAGGCGAATTTAAACCGTTTTAACCCAAAAAAACCCTCTAAAAACAGGAAGTTTTGCCCTTTAGGGGTTACAATAGAGAGGTAAGGACGATCATCTGCTTCAAACCAGCCCGTTACGGGAGGGTTGAAACGGGACGACCGTTGCACAACACGCAGAAAGGGGATGTAACCCCCGAAAGAAACCAAGTTGGGCGGTTGATCAGTAAGTAATGTACAAAGGAGATATTATGGCCTACAGTCACACAAATTCGAAAGGCGTAACCTATTTTTTGCACGGTAGAACCCGCGTTCTGAAGAGTGGAAAAGAATCAACCCTGTACTTCTTCTCGAAAGAGGTCAAAGATGGCGCCTTGGACGCCGTCCCAGCAGGATATGTTGTATCAGAAACCAAAAACGGACTGCCAGTTCTGAAAAAAGCTGCTTAACTCAAAGAGATCGATTCAACCTTGTCAGAAGTTTGCGTTGAAAGCAGCCGCCCAACACCGGTGATCAGTTCTTTCCCGCGAAGTCAAAAGCTGGCAAGGTTGTCATTTAAGAGCTGCCCTCCTGGGCTGTTCATTCCCCAACACTAAGGTAGATTTTGATTCGCTCAAAAGTTGCCGGGCCAATGCCCGGCACTTTTTGAATCTCTTCAATCCGCGAAAAAAGGCTCTCTTCCCGGTAGCTGATGATAGCCCGGGCTGTCACCGGCCCGATACCTGGCAGCGTTTCCAGGGATTTCTGTGAAGCCTGATTGATATTAATCAGGGGGATGGGACTGCCATCCGGAGATACTCCCAGCGCGGTCCCCGCACCGAGTTCTGATGATTGCTCGCTCTTGACTGCAGGGATATAGATATGGCCGCCGTCCTCCAGCAGAGCAGCCAGGTTGACCGAACCCGGGCTGGCCAGGTCCGTTAATCCCCCCGCTACCTCTACTGCATCCTTGACCCGGCTGTTCACTGGAAGGCTGTAGACTCCTGGAACCAAAACCTCTCCGTCAATATTCACCACCACCGGCTCAGGAGTGGGGGGAGGACGCAGCAGGACTGCCCTCCCATCTCTGGGTTTGGAAACCAGCAGGACCAGACCTGCGCTTAACAGGCCGAACAGCACCCCCAGAAACAAATATGTGATTTTTTCAAACATGGTACCTGCTGGCTTCTGTTATTCCCCCACAGCCAAACTTAGACCAAGGCGCTGCTCCTGCGGATCCAGATGGATAATCTCCACGGTGACTCTCTGATTCTCTTCCAGCACATCCCAGGGAGAAATTTCTTCCCCGTTGCCGCCCAGCTCAGAGACATGGATCAAACCATCTACACCTTCTTCCAACCGTACGAACGCGCCATAGGAAACGATATTCTTTACCACAGCTTCAACAACTTGGCCGGGCTGGTAGCGTTCTGTGATCGTTTCCCAGGGATTATCACACATTTTCTTGAGGCTCAGGGCGACTTTATTCTCTTCTCGATCGACATTGAGGATATAGACCTCAAGTTGATCTCCCACTGCAACTACATCCGATGGATGCTCAACTCTGCCCCAGGAAAGCTCTGAGATATGGATCAATCCTTCCATACCTCCCAGGTCCACAAAAGCTCCAAAATCAGTCAGGGTTGTAACCACGCCAGGAACACAGGTTCCTTCTTCCAGAGTATCAAGTAATCTGAGCCGAGTTCCGGGTTCTGCCTGGGCAGCTCGCTCCGAAAGCACTACCCGGCAGCGGGATTGATCATACTCGATCACTTTAAGGGAAACTTCCCTGTGCAGGTAGTCCTTCTTTCGGGCACCTTCCAGCAAATGAGAGCTGGGCACGAATCCATTGATCCGCTCCCCCTGCACCAGCAATCCACCCTGGTTACAGCCGACCACATTCAGACTGATGATCTCGTCCTGCTGGTATAAATGCCGGACATAATCCCAATCATTTTCAGGATGGGTCAAGCGCGGACCGCTTTTTACCGGTTCTGCTTCTAGCAGGTCATCAAGCGAGTAATCCCAACCAGAATATCCCGCTTCCCCTTCAGACAGGGCAGCTTTCCACCATGAGTCCCCCAAAACGGGAGGCTCCCCAAGATTTTTCGGACTCTTATCGTCTTGAACCATTAATGTACCCTATAAATCTTGCCGAGTACCAAATATTGTAACATTTTTTTCAATCTTTTTCCCCGGGTTGCCCATTTTCTTCACGGGCTTGCTTTTCCATTTCTAGGATCGTTTTTGCTACTACTTCAATGGCAATTTTTTGTTTGCGGTAAAGGTTGGCTTCAGACATGGCCAGGCGCTTGGCCACATCGCGGACTTTCTGCCCTTTCAGGAATTTCATTTCCAGGATATTGTAGAGCACCCAGTCCAAAGTGAAGCGCCGGGTCCCCTCCGGTCTGATCTTCTCGATTGCCTCCCGCTGGATTGCCCGGACAGCTTTCACAGAAACCCCATCATGCTCATCCAATGAATTCTGGACAACCTCCATCTGCAGCAGCGGGCTTTCAGATAAGTCGGGACCGCCCCAGTAATCCGAGAGAGCGTCCCTGACCCACTCTGCCAGCGTACCTTCATCCAGCAAGATCTCCTGGTTATCCGCGGTCAGTATGGTGGTGCCGTCGTATTGGGCCGCAGCTCTGAGCTGCTGGATGCGATTCATCTGGGGAGTGATCTCTTGAATCGAGCTGAAGACAGACTGCTGGATGAACCTGTCTTCCAGGGCCAACTGAACCCGCTCGACTAAAATCTGAAATGCCTCTCTCTCCTCCTCGTAAAGTCTCTTCTCGGGGATTTCCACCCCGATCAATCCCAGCAAATCATCTGGATTGAACGCATTGAAAATGGGTATGATCCAATAATTGCCCCAGGAAAACATTTCAAACTCTCCCAACTTGCCTTCACTGGGAAGAGTTCCCTGGATTTGTTTGGCCAGCTCATCCCCCTCAAAGTCGACTTTTCCACCCACTGTAACCAGGAAATCCATACCGGTCGGTGTCAGGGCTGCTGTAAAAGCCTTTTTGGTCTGCAGTCGATCGCAAATAGCAGCCAGGACAGATTCCAGAAACTGCCGCAGATCTTCCAGGGTGAACAAGCGCTCCTCTAAATTC
This sequence comes from Anaerolineales bacterium, assembly GCA_037384185.1. GTDB lineage: Bacteria > Chloroflexota > Anaerolineae > Anaerolineales > UBA11858 > B10-G9. The sequence continues at coordinate 4,069 of JARROG010000082.1, forward strand.
TGAAGCAGGATTAGACTGTCCTTACTCTCACCCAGCAAGAACCAGCGTTCCCAAATTGGGGAGAACATGGTGATGAAATACTGCATCAACAGGAAAACGCCGGCCATGACCACTGGAGCGAAGAGTGAGAATGGCTCCCCGGCCCGCCTCGCGATCGTTGTCAGCGCCAGCACTGTACTGGCGGTCACTGGTCCGCGGAGCACCCACTTCGTCAGCCGGCGCTTGATGACCCGGTCTGGCCAGGAAACGCCAAAGAACGCCACAGCATAGGCCATGGTCACTATCAATCCGGATACCAGGATATTGCTAACAACAGCTGCCGACCAGAATACATAGGGATGTCCGGAAGCAAAATTCGATCCGAACAACAAATAGGGAAAAGATCCCAGGGCAGGTGCCAGGGCACCTCCAATCAAATAGCCCATCCTGCGCTGCCCGGAGCTGGTGACTGTTCGATGAAAAGCCCGCTGGAAATTGACCCAGGCCCAGATCATACACAGAACATAGAATACAGAAAACACCCAGGTCAGATTGGTCCGCTCCAGGTGAGGTGCGACAACATTCTCTGTCACCAGGGGGCCAACCAGCAGGGAAAAGGGGATCGATATCAGGAACACAACCGAGATACCAAAGGCTACTTTAATGAGTTTGGTCCGCCGTCCCCGGGAGGGCCGCCCGGTTGTAGCCAGGACCGCGTCAGAAAGCAGTACATAAGCGGGAGGAAGGAAAATAATGCCGACCCATTGTACCTGGTACCAAACCTCAATCCACCGTGCTTCGCTGACTACATCTGCAACCGATTCACCCACGTATACCACCACAACGCAGGCCATGATGAAGGCGAATGACCGCGCTACTCTATCCCGCAAATTGAAGGTGAGGGCATATAGCAGCAGGGAAAAAGCGGTAATGGCGATACCAGCAGCCAGCAGCTGATTGATGGTTTGCAGAATACTCAGCAGATTCATAGATAGGAGGAAAAGAAAATCGCGATTTCCTGATCCTTATAAAACTGATCGTTATATCCAGAGAACTCAAAACCCAGATTGTCAGCGAATTGAATGGCAGGATAGTTCTTGGGCTGCATTTCCAAAGTAATGCGGTGCAGTCGTTTTCTTCCGCACCAATCCTGAGCAGCCAGCACCAGGGCGCTACCGATGCCTTTCCTGCGCTGCAGGCGGTCCACTACGAGATCCTCAACCCAGGCGCTGGCAGGGGCCAGACCCAGCTGCAGGCTGATGTATCCGCGTAAAAATGCCCCCTCTTCAGCCAGCAGCAGCAGATCCCGTTTGGTCCAATCATCTGCCAGCCGGCGGATGCTGCGGGGATAATTGACATGTACTTTACGAGGAAGTTTGACTTCCCGGAAAGACACCTGGGTTTGGATCTCAGTCAGGTCCAAAGTCATCTGCCAGACATGCCCGGTAGAATAGTCGTGGTCCAGGGCAATCATCTTGGGAATATCAGTCGAAATCGCAGGGCGAATATTGATCTCAGCCATAGGTTTCATCCATGCTACTCTTCAGCCCTTTCAACGGTGACAAATACCGCGCAGGGATCCCACTGCAATCCCTGGTTATCCACCACTACCAGCCGGAGTGAGTAATTGCCGGGATCCAGCTGGGTAGTATCCCAGAAACCCAGCATGCCGTCCGTTGTTGGTTCATCTCCTGCTTGGATGGTCAGCCAGTTTTCTGTATTGGCTGCCGAAATTTCGAATTTATAAAAACCAAAATCAGCAATATTGGCTGAACCTTCGATCTCAACAACGCCGCTGACGACCTGATTGTTCTCCGGGGAAGATATGAAGACCTCGTCGGGAATACAGCCAGCCTGGACGACCGCGGTTCCCGGCACCTCGGTTTGCTGAATGCTTTCCTCTGGTTCCGTCGGTAGAATAGCCAACGTGGCCGTCGGGGTCGCCAGAAGGTCGATGGTGGGAGTAGGAAGGGGGTTGAGTTCAGGCATAGCCGGGATGATAAAAGTCACCAGGCCAAACTCAGCGGTTCCCAGGAATAACAGCACGACCAATAAGGCAGCGGCCCTATTCAGCCGGCTTTGGGCGCTTTCCATTTCCAGACCAAAAGCAGCTGACCGGAGTTCGTCCCAGGCCAGGATGAAATTACGAAGCTGCCAGACTGCCAGGCCACCCAGAATGATGTAGACCAGGTACTCCAGATCTCTCAGAAAAAGTAGAATTTCATTCATGGATAGAGGGGCGGATCCCGGTGCATTGGATCCGGTCTCGCGCGGCACCTGAGATTGACCGCCAGCATCTCATGCTAAAGCTTCCGCAGCACGCCGCGGATCAAACTCATCATTTTGGGAGCCAATTCCAGGCCGGTCTCTATGACCTCCTCGTGAGTGGTCTCGGCCTCACCATAAAGATTTGAGCTATTGGTGATCCCGGAGATTCCCAGCACACGCTGACCGCCGTGATTGGCAACTATCACCTCCGGAACAGTGGACATCCCTACCGCATCCACACCTGCGCCCAGCAAAAAGCGCAAGTCAGCCGGAGTTTCAAAAGTCGGGCCAGCCAGGCAGACATACACACCCTCATAGAGAATGATCTCCTGATCCTCGGCTACCTGCCGGGCAAGGTCGCCCAGCTCTCGGTCGTACGCCTGGCTCATATCCGGGAAGCGCACTCCGAACTCATCCATATTCGGTCCCCTCAACGGATTGACACCCGCCATTCCCAGCAAATTGAGATGATCGGTGATCAGCATAGGGTTGCCAGGGACAAAATCCTGGTTGACTCCACCGGCAGCATTGGTAACTATTAGAATCTTGATGCCCAGACGCTGCATAACGCGGATCGGCAGAGTGACCTGACTCATCTCATAACCTTCGTAATAATGGATCCGGCCGTTCATTACCAGGACATTCTTACCTTCCAGATTCCCGAGGCCACCCCGGGAGATCATGGTAGGGGATGATTGTAGGTTCTTGAATAGACTCAGAAAGAGCTCCCAGGCCTGAACCAAGGATCAGTCCAATTTCCGGGACAGCCGTGATCCTGGTGCGGATCTCATCAGCAATCCGGTCCATATCCTCAATGCTATATCTGGTTTTCATATCAATTACAATCCTTATCAACCTGATGATGTGGGTTTCCTAATTATATCATCAGGCCCCACCTCTCTTGATCCGGCGCCCCGTGAAGCAAGGCAGCTATCTCAGGCAAGCAGTTCCCTGAATGCCAAACCCACTTCCCGGATATCTTCATCGCTGATCCATAAATGAGTGACCAATCTGACCAGCCTCTCACCCTCGAATCCAATCAGGATTCCCATCTCCTTTAATGCCAGTTTCAGCTGATCCGGCTCTAATTCCAGGTTGGAATCAAGCTCGAAATATACCATATTCGTGGGAGGTTCAAGATCCATCAGGCTTATGCCCGGGATTCCCTCCAGTATCTGGGCCAGTTCCCTGGCCCGACGATGATCTTCCTTTAGTAAGGGTAGATTTTCCCGCAGAGCATACAAACCGGCAGCAGCGATCACTCCTGCCTGGCGCATCCCGCCTCCCAGCATCTTCCTCGTCCGCCTGGCCCGGGCAATGAACTCTCGGTCACCACACAGCATCGAGCCGATTGGCGCTCCTAATCCTTTGCTGAGACAAAACATCACTGAATCCACTGGTTCAACCAATCCTGCCGGATCGACGTCCAGAGCAGCAGCGGCATTGAAGATCCTAGCCCCATCCAGGTGTAATTTCAGGTTGTTCTTCCTGGCTATTTTCCCCACCGACCGGGTATATTCAGCTGTCAAGGGTGCCCCGCCGCATAAATTCTGGGTGTTCTCCAGGGCTATCAGGCGAGTGGGAGGATGGTGGATATCATCGAAACGCACAGCTCGCCGAATATCATCCAATTTGATGGTACCGTCATTCTGGTTTGGCAGGATATGAGGTTGGATCCCGCCCAAAGCAGCTGCCCCACCTACCTCATTTATGAATATGTGGGCTTTATCTCCCAAAATGATTTCGCTTCCACGTTCACAGTGCGTCAGCAGTGCGGACAGATTCCCCATCGTACCTGAAGGCACGAACATGGCCGCTTCTTTACCCAACAAACCAGCTGATTCAGACTCCAGGGCGAGCACTGTCGGGTCATCCCCGTACACGTCATCGCCCACTTCCGCCCGGGCGATCACCTCCCTCATCTGTGGGGTTGGCTTTGTCACTGTATCAGATCGAAGGTCAATCATCTAAACTCCTGTTCTACCCGTTCCTGAGCTCAGTTAAAACCACTTCAAGTTCAGGAGGAAGCGGTGCCTCAAATGTTCGTTTTTCCTGTTCACCCGGAAGAGTGATGCTCAACCGCTGAGCGTGCAGGAATTGGCGGTTGAGGTCCAGAGTAGGCTTTTTCCGGCCGTACACCGTGTCTCCTACTACTGGACAATTCAAAAAAGCCAGGTGAACCCGGATCTGGTGGGTCCTACCGGTCAGAATCGCGACTCTCAGCAGTGTATGCCGGGGGAATTCCTCCTCGGTAAAAAATTCGCTAACTGCCAGCTTGCCAGCCGAGTCTTGAACCGCTGCCATCCGCTGGCGGTACTTCGGGTCTCTGCCAACGGCGACTTCAACTCTGCCTGTGGGAGTGGGCGGTCGTCCGTCCACCAAAGCCAGGTAGTTCTTCTCGACCTCCCTGTCCCGGAATTGCTCCTGCAGGTAGTGGTGGGCGCGGTCGTTCTTCGCCAGCAGAATCACACCGGAAGTATCCTGGTCTAAACGGTGAACCAGTCCGGGCCGTTTGACCCCACCTACTCCTTCGATTTCTGGCGCATAGCCTAACACAGCCTGCACCAGAGTCCCCGTGGGGTGTCCGAGAGCAGGGTGGACCACCATCCCGGCCGGCTTGTTGACCACGATGCAGTCGTCATTCTCAAAGATCACATCCAGGGGAATATTTTCAGGTTGAAGATCCGGTTCCTCCGGAGGAGGAATTTCCACCTCGATTTCCATACCCGGAGAGACCATTTCAGCTTTTTTATAGATCGGGAAACCATCAACGGTAATTTGGCCGTCTGAGATCAGTTTTTGGATATAGGAACGAGAAAGATCTTCGAGTTCTTGGGCCAGAAATTTATCCAGGCGGATCTCACGTTCCGAGTGATTCTGGATGATTATCGACTCTGCGCTCATCCTTAATCTTCCTCTCCTCGATCCACATTCCTATCAACAATACCACCACCCCCATGGTGATACAGGAATCCGCAACATTGAATACAGGAAATCTACCAATGGACACGAAATCGGTCACATGCCCCCGGTAGAGACGGTCAATCAAGTTACCAGCGGCTCCAGCCAGCTGCAAACTGAGTGCCAGCCGAAAGAAGTAATCATCTGCTGGAATCATCGGAAAATAGATCACAATCAGGGTGATGATCACAATGGCCAGGACCACGAACACATTGTTCATGCCCTGAAAGATCCCAAAAGCCGCTCCGGTATTATGCCAGTTGACAATTCTCACGTAGGGCGCCAGCCACTCGACAGGCGTCCAGAATTCATTTAGAACTAAATTCTGGCGTACCAGGCTTTTTGTCCACTGATCAAGGGCGATCAAGGTCAGAGATATTGGGAGCAAAAATGCGTAAGCCTTGAGATATCTTTTCAACGTGCCCTCCATAACAAGATGGCTACCCCATTTTACCTTAGAAATAGGTCTGTGCCCGGAGAAAAAAGTTGTTCTTTCCGACCCCGCCCCGCCCTGAAACTCTTGAGAAGGCAAGAAAATACATGCTATAATTTTCGAAAGCAACTGGAAATGAACGAACCTGTTTTAGTCCTTAATGGCAACTACGCCCCCATCAACGTCTGCTCAACCCGCCGGGCGATGTGCCTGATACTGATCGGAAAAGCCAACATGGTCATGGATGGCCGTGGGGTGGTGAGAACGGTGTCCAGGACCTATCCCAAACCCTCCATAATCCGACTGCACCAGGTCATCAAACGCCCCCGTCCCAGCGTCAAGCTCTCCAAACAAGAGATCTTCAGACGTGACCAATATAGGTGCCAGTACTGCGGTGAGAAGACCCATGATCTGACTGTAGACCATGTCCTGCCTCAGCATCTGGGAGGCAAATCGACCTGGTCCAATCTGGTCACTGCCTGCGCAAAATGTAATCACAGAAAAGGGGGAATGACTCTAAAGCAAGCAGGCTTGAAACTGGCAAAAAAGCCCGTCCAGCCGCCCACCTCAGCTGCATATTTGTTTAGAAAATATCTCTCAAATTATCAAGAATGGGAGCCGTTTATCAAAGGCTGGTAAAGCAGCTACTTGAGGTCAAAGGGTATTTCCATCAGATCCTCAGCCAGGATAACAGACCCGGCCCGGCTGCTTCGTGGATGAGCACATCCGCCCCGGCTGCTAACCGGACAGTCTGATCCACAGGCGCAGTATCTGAAGAATACGCCAGATTGAAATCTTGCTGTTTATGCTCCACCCGCAGTCCCAGGGTGGGAATCATATGTTTTACCGGGGAGGACAGGATCCGGAACTCTTCAGTCACCAGCACCTCTGCCAGCTCGACCAACGGCAGCTCCTGGAATCTGACCGGATACATCCCTCCCCAATTCTCCCAATCAAACAGCTCCATCATCGTTCTGGCCCTGCTCAGGGAGTGCTGAGACCCGTAGATCGTAAAGTCGGTTTTCCTGCCCAGGATCCACATATCCATCAGCAGGTTGCCCAATCCGCCGACGTGGTCAGGATGGAAATGAGTGATGATCAAAGCGCTGAGGTCATTGAAATGGATCCCAACCTCACTCAGTCTGCGAACAGGTTTGATCGAACAATCTATCAGGATGGAGGTTTTATCACCCTGGAGGACAAGAAAGGAATTTTCATGGCCATCCTCAGATACGGCACTGGAAGTACCCAGAAATATCAATTTTGGCATAGGTTTACCTCAGCTCTCAGCTCCCAAACAAAGCCAGAGCAATGCGGGGAGTGATATAGACTTCCAGAAAGGATGCCAAGATCAACAGCGGTATCACCAGGAACAGCACCAACCGAGCCCAGTCCGCCAGAGTGCGGATCCAGGCTTCACCAATCGTGGTGTTCTCCTGGGGAGTGACCAGGGTCAAACCAATGCGGATGATCAGTGCGCCGGTGAGCAGGATCGCCGGAATTTCAACCACCCCGTGAGGAAGAACAAATCCAGCCAGAAATTCCCAAGGTGAGAGCCCGGTCTGGGCAGCTATAGCAGAGAAATAACCGATCAACCCGAACGGCAGGATGAGAGCGATAATGCCCATAACCCCAAAAGAAAAGATACCCAGCAGGCTGTCCAGCGCTACCGCCCGGATATTATGAAAGAAGATCATACCCAGGCCTTCCACTGAGAAAAAACGGATCGGTCCAACCTCTTCCACCCCGGTCACCAGGCCATCTTCGAGATTCTCCCAATCCAGCACACCAGCCGGGATCGAGAAAATTTTTGCCTGGGTGGTCCCAACCAGCACCGCCCCCACCGATATGACCAGTACCAGCAGCAGGGCCCATTTCAATTCTTTGACAACTCCCCAGACATTCAGCCGCCACCAGGTCAGGGCAGAAGCCTTTTCGCCCATAAATGCATCTTTAAACACCTGCCAGGCCCAGCGCAGATTCAAAGTATCCAGCTCTCGCCCAAGAAGCTCCTCTCGGTTGAAATGGGCAATACCAGTGCGCACCAACAACCAGGCAATGATCGCCTGTCCAAAAATCGCCCACCACAATACTTCATAGCGGGCCCAAAACATGATCATGCTCTCCCCCACCAGCAGCACCGCCATGGGGATAATAATAAAAGAAGCCAGCAAATTGGCTGCCCGCACAGAGGTTGTCTGGGATGAGACCACCACCGCGCCGCTGACCATCACCAGGGATTGCACCGCTGCCAAAGCGACCACCTGGATCAGCAAGGTCGGATCAGGAGACCAACCCACCTGCCGGTAAACTCCTATCAGGTAGACCGTGATACCCAGGAAGCTTGCCAGCAAAGGAGGGAAGATCACAGCCATCAGCTTGCCCAGATAAAGTTGGACATCGGTCAGTGGGCTGCTGAGCAAGGGTTCGATGCTCCGGCGCTCCTTCTCACCGACAAAACTCTCCAAGGCAATCACTAATGAGACGGAAATTGGGAAGAAACCCACTACCATCAAGAGGAAAGGGATCAAGCGGTCGGCAATGATCGGGGCTCCGTATTTTGCGACAAAATCAACCGCCTGCTTAGCCGTGAAATTCATTAAACCCGGGAAGAAAACAGTGAGGATGATGATAGGAGCAATGATCCGCCAATCCCGGAACTGATCCCGGATTTCCCGACGGGTAATCACCCAGGCTTTCCGGAGATCATTCCACATAGGTGACCTCCTCCAGTGGGGTGTGATTGACTGCCTCAAGATAAACCGATTCCAGGCTGCGCTGGACTTCTTCCAGTTTTATGACCTGCAGACCGGCCGACGTCAATCTATTAACAACCCCGGGGTTGGTCTGTCGGGCAGAGTCGACCCTGTATTTGAACCAGCTGGCGCCTCGATCTGTGACCACCAGGTCATCTGGCAGGGGAAGCTGCTGATCAATAATCGAATCTGCCAGCACGACCCGGTATTCTCCAGGTCCCAACAGCTGTTCCTTGAGCTCCGCAGCAGTACCGCTGGCGATGATCCTTCCATAGCGAATGATGGCAATTTTATCAGCCAGCTCTTCAGCTTCAGCCAGGTTGTGGGTACAGACGATGATCGACCGATCCTCAGAACGCAGGGTCTTGATGGCGTCCCGCACCAGGCGGGCGCTGGCGGGGTCCATCGCCGAAGTTGGTTCATCCAGAAGGAGCACCGGAGGAGAATGCAGCAGAGACCTGGCAAGGGACAATTTTTGGCGCATACCTTTGGAAAACTTGCCAATTCGGCGTTTACGGGCATCCCTTGAGCAAGCAGAACGGGGCACCGGTCCGCCTGATTCTGCCCTGGAAATTCGGGTTCAAGAGCATTAAGTCAATCGTCAAAATTGAATTCGTAAAGAAACAACCAGGGACCTTCTGGAGTGACA